>NZ_QKTD01000007.1:0-178162 GCF_003234695.1 Curtobacterium sp. MCLR17_042 | reverse complement strand
GCGGAGGGCGACGCCGACGCCGAACGACATCGTCGACGTCGTACGACGACGACATCGACGCTCCGTGCACGCGCCGACAGTTGCACGCGGGCGAGTGCGACGCAGTCGATGTCGTACGACGACGACACCGTCGTTCCACTCGGCAGCGCACCGCAGCCGCACACCACCCCCACCCCCGGTTGCGCCGCGTGTCCACGTCCCTGGCCCACGTCAGGGGTGCAGATTATGGTGTGCGACATGGCCCCCGTCCTGACCTCACCACTCGTGTCGACGCAGTGGCTCGCAGACCACCTCGGTGCTGACGAGCTCGTCGTGCTCGACGCCTCGGTGCACACCGTCGGGGCCGGGTTCGACACCACCTGGCTCCCCGGACGGGACGCCCACGAGCAGCGCGGCCACGTGCCCGGCGCCCGCTTCGCCGACCTGATCGACGACTTCTCCGCCGCCGACGCCGACGTCCCGTTCACCCGCCCCGGCGCCGAGCGCTTCGAGGTCGCCGCGGCACAGCTCGGCGTGACGAACACCTCGACCGTGGTGGTCTACGACGACAGCGTCGGCGAGTGGTCGGCACGCCTGTGGTGGATCTTCCGTTCGTTCGGCTTCGACTCGGTCGCGGTGCTCGACGGTGGCTTCACGAAGTGGCGCGACGAGGGCCGCCCCGTCCGCGTGGGCGCACTCCACACTCGCGCGACGCCGTCCGACCCCGATGCCGGTGCGTTCCTGGCCGGCGAAGAACGTGCGCTCTGGGCCGACCACGACCGGGTCACCCGTGCGGTCTCCGGCGAAGAGCCGGCATCCCTGGTGTTCGCCGCGCCCTGGGCGGCCCTCGGTGACGACCACCCGCCGATCGTGCCGGGCAGCACCCCGATCACGGCGGACACCCTGGTGGACCCCGAGACGAACGCGTACCTGCGCGGCGCCGAGCTCGAGCGGGCCTTCGCCGCGGTGATCGGTGCCGACGAGATCGTCACGTACTGCGGGGTGGGCAGCGCCGCGTGCGTCGACGCCCTCGCCCTGACGGTGCTCGGACACGACCGGGTGAAGGTCTACGACGGTTCGCTGGCCGACTGGTGGCGGCACGAGCAGCTCGCCTCCTGACGGAACCGATCGCGGAACGACGGCCGCGCCGGGCCGACGGCCGCGGACCGTCAGCCGAGGACTGACGGCCGCGAGCCGACCGCCGCGCCGCACTACCGTTGCACCATGAGCACCAGACGCGCGGTCATCCTCGGCGGCACCGGCGGCATCGGCTCGGCCGTCGCACGAGAGCTCCTCGACGCCTCGGGCCGGGGCGGCGACGACTGGCAGGTCGACGTGCTCGCACGCCGAGGCGGTCCCGCAGCGGATGCCCTGACCGCAGCCGGCGCCGCGTTCACGCCCGGTGACCGCCGCGACCGGTCCGTCCTGCGCGACCTGCTCCGCCCCGGAGCCGACCTGCTCGTCGACACCGTCGGCCTGACCCGCGACGACGCCCAGCAGCTCCTGCCGTTCCTCGACGACGTCGGCTCGACGGTCTTCGTCTCGTCCAGGTCGGTGTACGCCGACGAGCAGGGGCGGCACGCGAACTCGCTCGACAAGCCGGTGTTCGGCGGCGCGGTCACCGAGATCCAGCCGACCGTCACCGCCGGCGACGGGGACCCGACGAGCCGTGACGGCTACGGCGCCGCGAAGGTGGCGGCCGAGCAGGTCCTGCTCGACCACGGTGCCCCGGTCACGGTGCTCCGCCCGTCGAAGGTGTACGGCGTCGGCATCGGCCGCCCGCGGGAGTGGTTCGTCGTCCGCCGCGTGCTCGACGGCCGGGAGCGCATCCTGCTCGCCGACCACGGCCGCGGTGTGGACCACACGACGGCGGCGAGCGGTATCGGTTCGCTCGTCCGGCTCGTCGCGGACGCGCCGGACCGCCGGATCCTGAACGTCGCTGATGCCTCGGCCCCGACCGCGCTCGAGATCGTGCGGACGATCGGCGGACACCTGGACCACCGGTTCGACGAGGTCCTGCTCGACGAGGACGCGCCCGCGTTCGTGGGTGGCACGCCGTGGTCGTCACGACCGCCGTTCGTCCTCGACACCACGGCGGCACGCGCCCTCGGGTGGGAACCGCCGGAGTTCGCGACCGCCGTCGCCCCCGAACTCGATTGGCTGGTCGAGACCGCCCACGCGACGCCCGCCGACGGCGACGTCCCGTGGGCCGACGACCCGTTCTGGGAGCACATGTTCGACTACGGTCCCGAGGACGCCGCACTCGCGCTCCTCTCCCTCAACCTGGGCTGACACGGTGTCCCGGTCCGAAGTCCTGTTCATCGGCGGACGTTCCGGCGTGGGCAAGTCCACGGCAGCCGAGGCGCTGCACGACCTGCTCGTCGCGGCGGACGTCCGGCACGCGGTGATCGAGGGCGACCTGCTCGACCTCGCGCACCCTGCACCGCACGTCGAACACCCCGAGGCGCGCATGGCCGAGCGGAACCTGGCCACGATCTGGGCCGGCTACCGGGCGATCGGGCACCACCGGCTCGTCTACACGAACACCGTGTCCGTGCTCGAGCACGAGCGCCTCGCTGCAGCGATGGGCGACGATCCGCTGGTGCGCGTCGTCCTGCTCCGCGCATCCGACGGCGCGACCGCCGACCGGCTCGCACGACGAGCGGGTGGTGCGGTCCCGCAGGCGCAGCTCGCGCACAGCACGCGGACGGCCGGGAGGCTCGACTCGGCCACCGCGGACACGGTCACCCGGGTGAAGACGGACGGCCAGAGCCCCGCCCAGGTGGCCGCACGGCTCGCGTCGATCACGGGGTGGCTCGAGGGCTGATCTCCCCCGCACGGCCTGTGCAGTGCGGGCGTTCCGTCCACAGTCGTCCCCGGGCGGTGGTCCGCCCAGTCGCGGGCGGGCACGCTGGAGCCATGAACGACAACCGCCTCGGCACCTCGGTCAGCCCGTACCTGCGTCTGCACGCCGACAACCCCGTCGACTGGCGCGAGTGGGGTCCCGAGGCGTTCGCCGAGGCGCGCGAGCGCGGGGTCCCGGTGCTGGTGTCGGTCGGGTACGCCACGTGCCACTGGTGCCACGTCATGGCGCGCGAGAGCTTCGACGACCCGGAGATCGGCGAGCTGCTCCGGCGGGACTTCGTGTCGGTGAAGGTCGACCGCGAAGAACGGCCGGACGTCGACGCGAGCCTGATGGCCTCGGCGAGTGCGTTCACGCAACAGCTCGGCTGGCCGCTGACGACGTTCCTGACGCCCGACGGCCACGTCTTCTTCGCGGGGACGTACTTCCCACCCACTCCCGTCGGGCAGGTCCCGGCGTTCCGGCAGATCCTGGCCGCGGTGCTCGACGCCTGGACCGAGCGTCGCCACGAGGTCGACGCGAACGCCTCGGCCATCGCGACGGCGATCCGGCAGGGTGCCGTGGCGGACGCGACCGCCCGCTCGGGCGAGGGCGGTGCCGGAGTCGACCCGGGCCTCCCGTCCGTCAACGCCATCCGGGCCGTCACGGACCAGTTGTCGCAGGCAGAGGACACCACCTACGGTGGTTTCGGCGGCGCCCCGAAGTTCCCGAGCACACCGCTGCTCGAGTTCCTCGCCGACGCGGCGGCCGACGGCGACGCCGAAGCCGACGGGCTGCTCGACCGGTCGTTGCACGCGATCCGCGCGTCCAAGCTGACCGACGCCGACGGCGGCGTCTTCCGGTACGCGACCAAACGTGACTGGAGCGTGCCGCACTACGAACGGATGCTCTACGACAACGCGGGGCTGCTCGCGGTCGCGGGTGCCGAACAGGCCCGCGGCATCGCCGACTTCCTCCGCGACACCCTGCGCCGTGCCGACGGGGCCTTCGTCGCCGCACAGGACAGCGAGTCGACCATCGACGGCCGTCGGGTCGAGGGCGAGTGGTACCGCCGACCGATCGCCGAGCGCGCCCAGCTCGACCCGCCACCGCTGGACGACCAGGTGCTCACGGGCTGGAACGGCCTGGCGATCCGGGGGCTCGCGATCGCCGGCGCACGGCACGGCGACCCGGAACTCGTCGCGCTCGCGCGGGGCGCGGCCGACGCGGTCCTCGCCGCCCATGTGCAGGACGACCACGTGACGGTGCGGTCCAGCACACCGCGCGGGGTCTCCTCCGCACCGGCCACCGTCGAGGACGTCGGACTGCTCGCCGAAGGGCTGCTCGAACTGGCCCTGGTGACGGGCGAGGTCTCCTACGCGACCGTCGCACGCTCGCTCGTCGACGACGGCCTGGCCGAGCGCTTCGACGTCGACCCGGTGCTGGCCTCGGCGGGCACGGCCACAGGGGAACAGCCGCAGACCGCGATGCGGTCCGGCACCGTGGCGCTGGCGTCGGCCGCCGCGACGCTCGGGGCACTGACGGGCGACGAGGCACTGCGGGTCGCCGCGGCACGACTCATCGCCGACCGCGCCCGCACCGGGACCGAGCGACCCCTCGGTCACGCGGATGCCCTCGGTGTCGCCCTCGCCCTGCAACGGCCGTCGCGCGAGATCGTCGTCGTCACGAGCGGCACCGACGACCCGATGCGGGCCGTGGCACACCGTGTTCGGCGCCCCGGTACGGTCGTCGCCACCACGACGCCGGAGCAGGCACGAGACTGGGCCGAGGCGGGGTTCTCGTTGTTCGAGGGTCGCGACGTACTCGACCCTGCCGCGTACGTCTGCCACGACCGGATGTGCGAACTGCCGTCCCGGTCGGCGGACGCTCTGGCCCAGCAGATCGCCTGACGCCCCTCCTGCCCGGCGCGCCTGTATCCTGGAATGCTCATGTCTTCTCCGCTGCCCGTCATCACGTACCCGCCCGAACTGCCGGTCTCGCAGCGGCGGGACGACATCGCGGCTGCCATCCGTGACAACCAGGTGGTCATCGTCGCCGGGGCCACCGGCTCGGGCAAGACGACGCAGCTGCCGAAGATCTGCCTCGAGCTCGGTCGTGAGCACATCGGGCACACCCAGCCCCGCCGGATCGCGGCGCGGACCATCGCCGAACGTGTGGCGGAAGAACTGGGCGGCGGGGAACTCGGCGGACTCGTCGGCTACCAGGTCCGCTTCACCGACAAGGTGAGCTCCGAGACCCGCGTGAAGCTGATGACCGACGGCATCCTGCTGAACGAGATCCACTTCGACCGCGACCTGAAGCGGTACGACACGATCATCATCGACGAGGCGCACGAGCGGTCCCTCACGATCGACTTCCTGCTCGGCTACCTGAAGCGGCTGCTCCCCCGTCGCCCCGACCTGAAGCTCATCATCACGAGTGCGACGATCGACCCGGAGTCGTTCTCGAAGCACTTCGACGACGCCCCCATCATCGAGGTGTCCGGCCGCACCTACCCGGTCGAGATCCGCTACCGCCCCCTCGTCGCCGAAGACCAGGACGACGACGCCGACGACGAGTCGGACTCCCGCACCGGTGACAGCGGCAACGCAGCCGACGACCGCGACACCCTGCAGGGCATCACCGACGCCCTCGACGAGCTGGCGCAGGAGGATCCGGGCGACGTGCTCGTGTTCCTGTCCGGCGAGAACGAGATCCGCGACGCCCAGGACGCGATCGAGGGCAAGCGCTACCCGGGCACCGAGGTCCTGCCGCTGTACGGCCGCCTGTCCGCGGCCGACCAGCACCGGGTCTTCGAGCGCCGGCACACCCCGGGCATCCGCCGTCGTGTCGTCCTCGCCACGAACGTCGCCGAGACCTCACTGACCGTGCCCGGCATCAAGTACGTGATCGACACCGGGACGGCACGCATCTCGCGGTACTCCCCGCGGGCCAAGGTGCAGCGGCTGCCGATCGAGGCGATCTCGCAGGCCAGCGCCAGTCAGCGCTCCGGTCGAGCGGGCCGCACGAGTGCCGGCATCGCGATCCGGCTCTACTCCGAAGACGACTTCGGCCGGCGCCCCGAGTACACCGACCCCGAGATCCTCCGCACGAACCTCGCCGCGGTGATCCTGCAGATGATCTCGCTCGGCTTCGGGGACATCGAGTCGTTCCCGTTCCTGCAACCGCCGGACAGCCGGGGCGTGAAGGACGGCCTCGACCTGCTCCGCGAGCTCCGCGCCGTCGACAAGGACGGCCGCATCACCAAGTCCGGGCGACAGCTGACCCGGCTGCCGATCGACCCCCGGCTCGGTCGGATGGTGCTCGAGGCCGGGCGGCAGGGTGTCGGGCGCGAGGTCATCGCCATCGTCAGCGCCCTGAGCATCCAGGACCCCCGGGAGCGCCCCCTCGAGAAGCGCGCGCACGCCGACCAGCTGCACGCCCGCTTCGCCGACCCGACGAGCGACTTCCTGACCCTGCTGAACCTCTGGAACCACATCGAGGAGCAGCAGGAGGAACTGTCGTCGAGCGCGTTCCGCCGGCTGTGCAAGGCCGAGTTCCTGAACTACCTGCGCATCCGCGAGTGGCAGGACCTGTACCGGCAGCTCTCCCGAGCCGCGAAGCAGGTCGACGTCCGAGTCGGGCAGTCCCGCTCCGACGACGGCGACGCCGTGCACCGTGCACTGCTCTCCGGACTCCTCAGCCAGATCGGGCTGCGCGACCGCGAGAAGCGCGACTACCTCGGCTCCCGGAACACCCGGTTCGTGGTGTTCCCGGGCAGCGTGCTCGCGAAGAAGCAGCCGGACGCCGTGATGGCCGCCGAGCTCGTCGAGACGAGCCGGTTGTTCGCTCGGACCGTCGGCCGGATCGACCCCGCCTGGGTGGAGCCGCTCGCCGGTGACCTGCTCAAGCGCACCTACGGCGAACCGCACTGGGAGAAGAAGCAGGGGGCGGTCGTCGCCTACGAGCGGGTGACCCTGTTCGGCGTCCCGATCGTGCAGCGCCGCCGCGTGCAGTACTCGCGGATCGACCCGGAACACTCCCGCGAGCTCTTCATCCGGCACGCCCTGGTCGAGGGTGAGTGGGAATCGCAGCAGGCCTTCGACCGCGCCAACCGGAAGCTCCGCAAGGAACTCGAGCAGCTCGAGGAGCGCACCCGCCGCCGGGACATCCTGCTCGACGACGAGAACGTCTACGAGTTCTACGACGCCCGCATCCCGGCCGACGTCGCCACGACCCGTGACTTCGAGGGGTGGTGGCGCACCACCCGGCGTGAGCAGCCGGACCTGCTCACGATGCGCCGGTCGGACCTGCTGGACGAATCAGCGGCCGAGGCCGCCGAGGACGACGTCGAGTACCCGACCCAGTGGCGGAGCGGCGACCAGCGTCTCGCCATCCAGTACCGCTTCGAGCCCGGCGCACAGGACGACGGCGTCAGCGTGCAGGTCCCCCTCGCGCTCCTGCCCCGGATGCGTGAAGAGGGCTTCGACTGGCAGGTGCGCGGCCTCCGCAAGGAACTCGTCACCGCGCTCATCAAGTCGCTGCCGAAGCAGATCCGCAAGAACGTCGTGCCCGCTGCCGACTGGGCCGAGAAGATCGTCGCCGAGCTGCCCGACGACGCTCCGACCGAGCCGACGGAGTCGTTCCGCGCCACCCTCGCCAAGGCGATCCAGCGCATGACCTACGTCCCGGTCTCCGAGTCCGACTTCGACCTGTCCCGCGTCCCCGCGCACCTGCTGCCGACGTGGGCCGTGGTCGACGAGCGTGGTCGCCGGGTCGAGACCGGCAAGGACCTGTCGGCCCTGCAGACCAAACTGAAGGACCGGACCCAGCAGAGCGTCGCCTCCGCCACGGCGAAGGGCGCGGGACGGACCGGAGGCGCGGCTCGCGTCGCATCCGCCGGCGCCGGTCGCCCGCTGGAACAGTCCGGACTCACCGCCTGGCCCGACCAGGACCTGCCGCAGACCCTCGACACCAAGCAGGCGGGCGGCGTCATCCGCGCGTACCCGTCCCTGGTCGAGGAAGGCACCGGTCCGAAGGCGACCGTCGGCGTGCAGCTGCTCGCCACCCCGTCCGACCGCGTCGTCCGGATGCCGGCCGGGGTTCGCCGTCTGGTGATGCACGCGGTGCCGTCGCCCGTGTCGTACATCCAGTCGCACCTGACCGCGCAGGAGAAGCTCGCCCTCGCGGCCAGCCCCTACCCGTCGACCGCCGCGCTGTTCGACGACGTCCTGGCCGCCGTGGTCGACGCCGGCATCCGTCGGACCCACCCGGACGGCCTCGTCTTCACGAAGGCCGAGTTCGAGTCGGTCCGCGATGCGGTGTCGGCCACCGTCGTCGACACGATGTTCACCGCCGTGTCCGAGGTCGCGGCTGTCCTGGCCGCACAGCGCTCCGCCGAACGAGCACTCAAGCAGGCGAACTCGATGTCGCTGCTCGCCGCCCTCAGCGACATGCGGCAGCAGATGGAGCGCCTGGTGTTCCCCGGGTTCGTCGCCGTCGCGGGGCTCGACCGGCTGCGCCGCATCCGCGTGTACCTGCAGGGCATCGAGGCCCGCGTGCAGAAACTGCTGCAGAACCCCGGGCGAGACGCGACCTGGATGCGCGAGGTCACCGTGGCGACCGACCGCTACATCGATGCCGGCGGCACCTTCCCGCCCGCGGTCGGGGCGCACCCGGAGCTCGTGCACGCTCGGTGGATGCTCGAGGAGTTCCGGCTCAGCCTGTTCGCGCAGGAACTCGGAACCGCCGAGACCGTCTCGCTGCAGCGGATCACGAAGGCCCTGACCGCCGCGCGCTGATGGGTCTACCGTGTCGGCCATGATCGGCACACTCGACGTCGTCGTCCTGGACTGCCCGGACACCCGCGCCCTCGCCCGCTTCTACGCCGAGCTGCTCGGCGGGGAGATCGTCGGCTTCGACGAGGACTGGGCGGAGCTCGCCCTCCCGTTCACCGACCACCGTCCGATCCTGGCGTTCCAGCAGGTCGACGACTACCGGGCGCCGGACTGGCCGGGGCAGACGGTCCCGCAGCAGAGCCACCTCGACGTGAAGGTCGACGACGTGGACGACGGTGAGGCCGCGGTGCTCGCGATCGGCGCGACGGCCACGGGGTCGTTCCGCGTCTACCTCGACCCCGCGGGGCACCCGTTCTGCCTCATCCGGCCGTCGGACTGACCGGTTCGGTCGCCAGACCCTCGACCACGGTGACGTTCGGCAGTGCGGTGAGTGCTGCGCCGGGCAGGAACAGTTTCGCGGCGCGGCGCCCGGCGCCGATGACGACCTCGGGGGCGTCGAGGACGCGCGCGTCGATGTAGAGCGGCCACGACGACGGCAGTCCGATCGGGGTGATGCCGCCGTACTCCATCCCGGTCAGCTCGACCGCTTCGTCCATCGGGGCGAAGCTCGCCTTGCGGACGTCCAGCAGCTGCTTCACGACGCGGTTGACGTCGAGCTTCGTCGATGCGAGGACGACGCAGGCGGCGTAGCGGACCTCGTCGCCGCGCTTCCCTGCGACGACGATGCAGTTCGCGCCGCCGGCCAGCGGGTAGCCGTACGCCTCCGAGAACGCGGCGGTGTCGGCGAGGTCCGCGTCGATCGGGGCCCCCTCGATCTTCATGACGACTTCGGTCGGCAACGCGACGAGGGCTTCGGCGACGGGGATCGCGAGGAATCCGGTGGCGACCAGGGCGGGAACACGTTCGAGCGTCGGCATGGCTCCACCGTAGGGAAGCGATCCCGCACGAGGGTGGAGCCATGACCGAACTCCGGGCGATCGACGTCGACCAGTGGCCCCGCCGGGAGCACTTCGAGCACTACCGGCACCGGGTGCCGTGCGCGTACGAGGTGACCGTCGAG
The DNA here is from genome assembly GCF_003234695.1 of Curtobacterium sp. MCLR17_042. Taxonomy (NCBI): domain Bacteria; kingdom Bacillati; phylum Actinomycetota; class Actinomycetes; order Micrococcales; family Microbacteriaceae; genus Curtobacterium; species Curtobacterium sp. MCLR17_042. The sequence continues at coordinate 168,483 of NZ_QKTD01000007.1, read as the reverse complement.
CTCGACGTCACCGCCTTCGTCGAGCGCGCCCGAGCGACCGGCCGTCGGACCTACGCGTCGCAGCTCTGGGCGATCGCGACCGTGGTGAACCGGCACGACGAGTTCCGGATGCAGCTGCTGGACGACGGCTCCCCCGCCGTGTGGGACCGTGTCCACCCGATGTTCACCGTGTTCCACCCGGACACCGAGACGTTCTCCGCCCTCGTCGTGCCGTACGACGACGACTTCGGCACCTTCCACGACGCTGCGGTGTCGACGATGACGGAGTACCGCGACGACACCCGGATGTTCCCCCAGGACGACCGGCCCGGCAACGTGTTCGACGTCTCGACCCTGCCGGGAGCATCGTTCACCGGCTTCTCGTTGCAGGTGCGCGACGGCTGGGACCACCTGCTGCCGATCATCACGCTCGGCGGGTACCGGACCGCTGGTCACCGGACGCTGCTGCCGCTGGCGCTGCAGGTCAACCACGCGGCTGCCGACGGCTTCCACACGACCCGGTTGCTGCGCGAGCTCGAGGAGCTGTTCGCCGACCCTGGCTGGCTCGGCTGACCTTGCCCGCCGTCCCACCGCATCTCCTACGCTGACCCCATGACGTCGCAGTCGGACTCCCCCGCCCGCAAACGCATCGGGCTCGTCGGCGCGGGCGGCATCTCCGTCGCCCACCTGCCCGGGCTGCTCCGCCTGGGCGACGTGGTGGTGCACGCTCGCGAGGGCGCCCACGAACTCGTCGCCGCGTTCACCGACACCGCCCGGGCCGAGGGCAGCACGTTCACCGTCGCCGACAGCCTCGACGAGCTCCTCGCCACGGTCGACGTCGTCGACGTGGTGGTCCCGACGCACGCCCACGCCGAGGTCGTGCGTGCGGCGATCGCGGCCGGCAAGGACGTCGTCTCCGAGAAGCCCCTGGCCCGGACCGACGCGGACGCGGCGGACCTGGCGGCGCGCGCTGCGGACGCAGGCGTGCAGCTCTACCCGGCCCAGGTGGTGCGCTGGTTCCCTGCGTACGCGCGCTTGCACGAGGCCGCGACCACGGGCCTCCTGGGCGACCTGGCGGTGTTGCGGTTCTCGCGGTCCGGCGCCTTCCCCACCCACGTCCCCTGGTTCGGCGACCGCGCCCTGTCGGGCGGGATCGTGATGGACCAGATGATCCACGACCTGGACATCGCACGCTGGGTGGCGGGCGAGGTGACCCGGGTGTCGGCGGTGAGCGTCCGCGCGGGTTCCGAGGCGGAGCCGGTCGAGGCGGCGCACGTCCTGCTCACGCACGAGTCGGGCGCGATCAGCCACGTCGCCGGGTTGTGGGGACCGCAGCACCTCGCCTTCACGACCGAGTACTCGGTGACGGGGACACTCGGCAGCCTGTCGCACTCGTCCCGGGCAGAGGAGGACACCCGGAGTGACCTGGCGGCACCGGCTTCCGTGGACGGTTTCCTGCCGACGGTCGACCCGGCGGACGATCCGTACGCGCTGGAGCTCGCCGACTTCCTCGCCGCGTTCGACGGTGGTGCACCGCCCCGGGTGACCGTGGACGACGGCGTCGCCGCGGTGCGGATCGCGAACGCGGCGATCGCCTCGATCGAGTCCGGCCAGCCGGTCGAGGTCGCGCGGTGACGCTCCGGGTCGGGGTGCTCTCCTTCGCCCACACGCACGCCATCAGCTACCTCGGCGCCCTGGCGGCGATGCCGGACGTGGAGGTGCGCGGCACGGACCCGGGTGGGGTGTCGACGGGGACGGAACTCGGCGACCTGCGCGGCGCCGAACTGGCACGCGCGCTCGGCGCCGGGTACGCGGACTCCGTCGACGAGCTGCTCGCGTGGGGTCCGGACGCGGTGATCGTCACGAGCGAGAACGCTCGGCACCGCGAGTTCGTCGAGCTCGCGGCGGCGGCGGGGGCACACGTGCTCTGCGAGAAGCCGCTCGCGACCTCGTGGCAGGACGGCCTCGCCATCCGCGATGCGGTGGACCGCGCCGGGGTGCTGCTCATGATGGCGTTCCCGGTGCGCTTCGCCTCGGCGTTCGACCGGCTGCGCGCGACGCGGGACTCGGGCGCACTCGGCACGGTGTTCTCCGTGCGGGGCGCGAACAACGGCATGCTCCCGCTCGCTCGGGACTGGTTCACCGACGTCCGGCTGAGCGGAGGCGGCGCCCTCGTCGACCACGTCGTGCACGTCGCCGACCTGATCGACGGGCTAACCGGAGCGGCGCCGGTGTCCGTCACCGCCGTCGCCAACCGGGTGCTGCACGCCGACCGCGCGAACGCCGAGACCGCGGGCCTGGTGACCATCACGTACGACGGCGGCACGATCGCGGCGATCGACTGCTCGTGGAGCCGACCGGACACGTCACCGGTGTGGGGCGGGCTGACGCTCGACGTCGCCGGGACCGGTGGCACGGTGTCGGTGGACTTCTTCGGGGCGGCTGCTCGCGGGCTCGACGCGGTCGGGGGCCGGCCGATCGAGCTCAGGTACGGTCCCGACCACGACCTGCCGATGCTCCGGACGTTCCTGGCGGCGGTGCGGTCCGGGGAGCAGCCGCAGCCGGACGTCGGGGTCGGGCTCCGGACGCTGTCGATCGTGCTGGCGGCGCAGGAGTCGGTGCGGACGGGCCGGACGGTGCCGGTGCAGGTCGCGGGCTGAGCGCTGCCCTGCTCCGCACCGCCGCCACCGCCCCGCGCTACGCTCGTCCCGATGCGCGCAACCGTGCGGGACGTGGCCGCCCTCGCCGGGGTGTCCCCGAAGACCGTCTCCAACGTCGTCAACGGCGGCGTGGTCGTGCGCCCGGAGACCCGCGAACGCGTCGAGCGCGCGGTCGCCGAGCTCGACTACGTGCCGAACCTGTCCGCCCGCGGGCTCCGGAACGGCCGCTCCGGAGCCATCGCGTTGACGCTGCCGGAGATGGGCAGCGCCTACTCCGCCGAACTCGCGCAGTCCTTCGTGGAACTCGCCCGCGAACGCGGCTGGGTCGTGCAGCTCGAGCAGACGGGCAACGACCCGGCCCGCGAACGCGAACTGGTCTCCCGTGCCCGGGCACACCTGGTGGACGGGCTGATCCTCAACCCGGTGTCGCTCAGCGCGAGCGTCCTGGCCTCGACCGAGGGGCTGCCGCCGACCGTCGTCATCGGCGAGGTCGAGCCCGAGCACGTCGACCAGGTGCACGTCGACAGCCGCGCGGCGGCCGAGCAGGTCACCGAACACCTCATCGCCCGCGGGCACCGGCGCATCGCGATCGTCGGGGCGTCACCCGAGGGTGCCGCGACGGCGACGAGCGAGCTCCGCGAACGCGGCTACACCGCCGCGCTCGCCGCCGCCGCCATCACGCCCGACCCGTCGCTCCGTGTCCCGCTGCCGTCGTGGACCACGAGTTCCGCGGCGACGGCCTTCGCGGCCTGGCTCGACGAGCACCCCCTGCCCGACGCCGTCTTCGCCTTCACCGACTCCATCGCGTTCGGGGTGCTGCACGTGCTGGCCGCCCGCGGCGTCCGCGTGCCCGAGCAGGTCAGCGTCATCGGGTTCGACGACGTCGACGCGGCCGCGTACGCGATCCCGTCGCTCAGCACGGTGTCGTTCGACCGTCGGGCCTTCGCGACGGCGGCGCTCGACCTGCTGACCCGGCGGATCGCGGACCGCGGTGCCGCGCCGGAGACCGTCGTCGTGCCGCACCGGATCGTCGAGCGCGCGAGCGTCGCCGACCGCCCGCGCTGACGCTGCTGCCGCACCGCGCCGCTTCGCTGCCGCCGCCGCCGCGCCGTTTCGCGCTGACCGACACCTCAGGCGGTCGCGCGCCCGCGAAGTGTCGCTCAGCGCGAAAGACCGCCAGCGCCGCCGCCCGGGTCCGCCGCCGCCAGCACCGCCGACCGCGTCCGCGCATCACCGAGGATCCGGAAGTGCCCACCCACCGGCAGCCGCACGTTCGTCGCCCCCTGGAGCTCGCTGCCCTCGGGGATGAGCGTGTCGAACACCCCGTACACCGAGGTGATCCGCGCGTTCGCGTCGAGTTCCCGCGCCAGCCCCGCCAGCACCGGGTCGGCCGCCCGGAACGCCCGCAGGTGCGGCACCGGCGCGAGCCGCGCGTAGACCGAGCCCGCGAAGGGCGTCGACACCGCGACCATCCGGTCGATCCGCTCGTGCTGGTCGAGCTGCGTCATCGCGTACTTGCCGATGAGCCCGCCCTTGCTGTGTGCGAGCACGAGCACGTTCCGCAGGTCCTGTTCCTCCAGGGTCGCGATCACCTCGCGCGCCGAGTCCGGCACGGGTCGCAGGTTGTGCCGCAGGACCGGCAGCACGTGCACCGGGTGTCCCCGGTCGTGCAGTGCGTCCATCAGCGGCCGCATGAAGTGCCAGGTCTCGTAGACGCCGGGGACCACGACGACGGGCTGCCCGGCGCCGGTCCGGTAGTCGTCCGCGGTGGTCGGCCCGAGGCTCCTGACCTGCCACCTGGCGGCGTACCCCCAGTCGAGTGCGGCCCACCACGCGCGTCGCACCAGCGGGACACGGCCTGGAGGCCCGGATCGCGCCGTCCGCGCCGCCTCCGTCCCCGACGTGGTCGGCCGGGTCATCGCAGCCCCTCCAGGCGCTCGGCGCTGCGGAACGTCTCGAGGAGGCGTGCGAAGGCGTCCGGCTGCCGTTCCTGCACGTGGTGCGGGCCGGCCAGTTCCACGAAGGTGCCGTTCGGCGCAGCGGCCGCGACCCGAGCCGACCAGTCGTGCCGCGCGATCGGGTCCTGGGCGCCGCGGACGACGAGGACGGGCTGCATCACCTCTGTGATCGTCTGCTCGGTCGGGTACCGGAGCATCGGCCCGAGCTCACGCGTGTACTGCCGCATGCTCCGCAGGTAGTCGGTGACCAGGACGCCGTTCATCCGGACCCCCTCGACGAACCCGTCGCGGCCCAGGTCGAGTGCCTGCAGCGGGAGCGACCGCCGTTCCGCGTTGATCACCGGACCGACGAGCACGATCGCCGCGACGGTCTCCGGGTGGCGTCGGGCGGACTCGACCACGACCTGGGCACCCATCGACTGCCCGACGAGCACCAGGTCGCCGTCGACCAGGTGTCGGACCGCCCGCACGACCACGTCGCCGAGCTCCTCGATGGGCAGCCGCCGACCGGCCGCGGGCAGCCAGCCGAACCCCGGCAGGTCGACGCTGATCGTGCGGTGCTCGGCGGCGACGGCGCGCTGCGACCGGGCGAAGGACCGGTGGGACATCCCGATGCCGTGGACGAACACGACGGTGGGGTCGGTGTCGTCGCGGACCGGCTCTCGCGCCGCCATGGTGTGCAGGCGCACGGGCAACCCGTCGATCCGGACGGTCTCCACAGCAGCGCGCACGAGCCGAGGCTACGCGGCGGTTCGCAGCACCGGGTCAGCCTCGTCATCGGCCGCACATAGTCGAGCGGTGTGCACTCCTGGCATGAGCGACACCACTCCCACCAACGGCCACGAACCGGACGGCTCCGACCGGGCGAACCGGGCGACCACGCCGACCGGCTGGGGCGCCGCCCCGACCCCGACGTCGACCTCCACGCTCGACGCCCCCGCGCCGCAACAACAGCAGCAGCAGCAGCAGCAGCAGCCGTACCGCGCGGATGCCGGCGCCAGGAACCCGGGCGCCTGGGACTCCACCGCCCCGAACGGCGCCACCCCCTGGTACGGAGCCGCAGCCGGCGCCGCGAGCCCGACCAACCGCCGCAGCACCGGCCCGAAGCCCCCGTGGTTCTGGCCGCTCCTCGCCGCGATCGTCGGACTCGCCGCACTGCTCGTCGGCGGAGGCGTCGGGTTCGCCATCGGCCACGCGATCGGTGCGGACCGGACGCAGTCGACCACGCAGGTGCCCGGCACGAACCGGTTCCCGGGCAACGGCACCGGCCAGGCCCCCGGCAGCACCGACGGCACCGGGAGCTGACCGGCGGGTACGATCCGGACCATGCGGAAGACCACTGCCGGTCTGTTCACGTCGGTCGACGGCGTCGTGCAGGACCCCTACGAGTTCCAGTACGACAGCTTCGACGACGAGCTCGGCGCCGGGATGGGTGCCTTCATGGCCCGCACCGACACCGTGCTGCTCGGCCGGAACAGCTACCTCGAGTGGTCCGAGTGGTGGCCCGCCCACCCGGAGGACCCCTTCGGGCAGTGGATCAACCCGATCGAGAAGCACGTGGCCTCCACCACGCTCGGCGACGACCTGACCTGGCAGAACAGCACGCTGATCCCGGGCGACGTCCCCGCGTTCGTCCGCGACCTGCAGCAGCGCGACGGGGCGGACATCGCCGTGTGCGGCAGTGTCACGCTCGTCCGCAGCCTGCTGTTCGCCGGAGTCCTCGACGAACTGCAGCTCATGATCCACCCGGCGATCGCCGGCCGTGGCCGGCGACTGTTCGAACCGACCGATCCGCCCACGCGCCTGCGTCTGGTCGACAGCACCGTGACGAGCAAGGGGAACGTGCTGAACACCTACGGGCGGTTCGACGCCTGACGGATGCACCACGGGCCTCCCGGCCCCACCCGTCATGCGCCCCGGCAAACCGCGCGTACCCTCGTGGGTGACCATCCGCACCCGAGGAACACCGGAGCAAGCATGACCCAGGACACCCGCCCGCACGTCGTCATCGTCGGCGGTGGATTCGCCGGTGTGGCCGCCATGCGGGAGCTCGCCGACGCGCCGGTCCGGGTGACCCTGGTCGACCGCCACGTCTACAACATGTTCCAGCCCCTGATGTACCAGGTGGCGACGGGCGGCCTGAACGCCGGCGACGTGACGTACTTCCTGCGCTCGCTCCGGGCCCGCCAGTCGAACGCCGAGTTCCGTCACGGCCTGCTCACCGGCATCCGCACCGACGAGCGCATCGCCGAGATGTCCGACGGCGAGCACCTGCACTACGACTACCTGATCCTCGCCAACGGCGTGAACACGAGCTACTTCGGCACCCCCGGTGCGTACGAGTACGCGTACTCGATGTACTCCCGCTCGCAGGCGCTCCGCATCCGCGACGAGCTGTTCACCCGGCTCGAAGAAGCGGCGGCCAACCAGGGCCCCGACGAGATCCGCATCGTGATCGTCGGTGGCGGTGCAACCGGCGTCGAGATGGCGGGCGCGCTCGCCGAGCTCCGCGACCAGGCGCTCGTCGGCGCGTACCCGGAGATCGAACGCGGCAACATCTCGATCACCCTCGTGCACCGCAGCGGCGAGCTGCTCAAGCCGTTCGCCCCGCGCCTGCGCCGTTACGCCGCCAAGGTGCTGCGCAAGCGCGGTGTCGTGCTGCGGCTGAACACCGGCGTCTCCGAGGTCAAGCGCGACGGCGTGATGACCGCGGACGGCGAGTTCATCCCCGCGTCGCAGGTGATCTGGGCGACCGGCGTCGCCGCCCACAAGGAGGTCTCCGGCTGGGGCCTCCCGCAGACCCACGGTGGCCGCATCCAGGTGAACGACGACCTGAGCGTGAAGGGCGCCGAGCGGATCTTCTCCGCCGGCGACATCGCGGCGCAGGACGACGCCCTCGCCCAGCTCGCCCAGCCCGCGCTCCAGGGCGGACGGCACTCGGCGCGGCAGATCGTGCGCCTGCTCGAGGGCAAGGCCACCGAGCGCTTCAAGTACTTCGACAAGGGCACCATGGCGACGATCGGCACGAACGCCGCGGTCGCCCAGCTGCGCGGCGGGATCACGATGGTCGGCCCGATCGCCTGGCTCGCATGGGTGTTCGTGCACATCACGAGCCTGCTCGGCGCCGGCAACCGGATGTCGACCCTGACGCACTTCTTCGTCCGCTACGTGTGGTTCATGCGGAAGCGCTCGATCCCGATCGTCGGCGACGTGCGCCCGGTGCGCCCGAACGGCGACCGCGAGCCGGACCCCTGGCAGCTGCAGAAGGCCGAGTAGCCGCGCGCGTTCGCTCGCACGCTCGCTTGGTGAGCAGGAACGGTCGGGTCCGCACGTCGGACCCGACCGTTCCTGCTCACGGTGTGCGTGCGGTGGACGCGGGGCGCGACGGCCTGGAGGCGGGTGCGGGCCGGCCACGGGCCTCCCGGCCGGCGCGTGGTGCGCGGGGCTGGCGCCGACGCGTGGTGCGGACCGCGGGGCAGGCCGACGCGGAACGACCATGTCGCTGTCGTACGACAGCGACATGGTCGCCGCGCGCGCTTCGCAACAGCGCGCGCGTGCACGGAACGACGTTGTCGACGTCGTGCGACGTCGACACTGTCGTTCTGCGTCGGCCCGGACGAGCCTGGTCCCCTCCGCTCGTTGAGACTCCTCTTACCCGCGAGGAGGACCCTGGTCGGCGACATGCAACCGAGCAGCGCGGGGAGGGACCATGCCGACGACCACGCTGACCCACGCGCCGACGCAGGCGCAGCCACAGCACCGCACGGCCGCCCCGGAGCACTCCGGGGCGGGGACGCAGCAGGCGCCTCCGCCCCCGTTGACGCACCGCGCACCCGCGCTCGACGGACTCCGGACCCTCGCCATCCTGGTCGTCGTCCTGTACCACCTGCACGTACCGCAGTTCGAGGGCGGCTTCATCGGCGTGACGGTGTTCTTCGTGCTGTCCGGCTTCCTCATCACGACGCTGCTGCTCGGCGAACGGCGTCGTACCGGGCGGGTGCGCCTCGGCTCGTTCTGGGTGAAGCGGCTGCTGCGCCTCTACCCGGCACTGCTCGCGTTCGTCGTCGTCGGGCTCCTGCTCTGGAACTGGGTCGGTGACTACAAGGGCGCTTCGCTGCAGTCCGGCGAAGCGGCGTTCATCGCGCTGACCTACACGGGCAACCTGTTCCGCGCCTTCTGGGACACCTCGCAGGGCGTGTTCGCGCACACGTGGAGCCTGTCGATGGAGGAGCAGTTCTACCTGGTGTGGCCGCCGGTGCTGGTCCTGCTCGCCGCGCTCCGGGTCCGCCGTCGCTGGCTCCTGGCGGGGCTCGGGGTCCTGGTCGTCGGGGCTTCGGCGGCGTCGTGGGCGAGCTACCGCAGCCCGAGCGGCGGTGCCACGCCCGACGTCTACTTCTCGCCGGTGCTGGGTGTCGTGCCGCTCGCGATCGGCTGCGGGCTGGCCCTGCTGCTCGACGACGAACGGGTGCGCGCGCGGGCCGCCGGGGTCCTCGGGCACGTGGCGACCTGGCTGGGTCTCGTGCTGCTGGTCGGGGTGCTGCTCCGGATCGACGACGACTGGACCCAGCACGCGTCGACGTTCGGCATCGTGCTGCCGCTGACCGGGTTGATCGCGGCGGTGACGATCGGCGGGCTGGTCTCGGTCCGCTCCCCCGTGTCCGCCGCCCTGGCCTGGACGCCGGTGTCGTGGTTCGGCCGCCGGGTGTCGTACTCGGCGTACCTCTGGCACCCGCTGGTGATCGCGCTGCTCGGGACCTTCGCGATCGGCCCCTGGGGCACGGTCGGCCTGGTCGGCGCGGTGGCGATCGTGTCGATCGGTGCCGCGTACGCCGTCGAGGTGCCCGTCGAGCGGTTCCGCGCTCGGGTCCATGCGGGTCGCAGGGCCGCCGCGCCCGCTGCACCGGCGACCCCGCCCGCGCACGCGCACGCGCAGCGCATCGGGTGAGCAGAAGACGTCGAGTACGGCCCGCTGACCCGACGCCTTCTGCTCACTGAACGCCGCGGCGATCGGTCACCGTAGGCTCGCCCCGTGCCCATCGAACGCGTCGACGTCCTCGTCGTCGGCGGCGGCCCCGTCGGGCTGTTCCTGGCGGCACTCCTGGCGGCTCAGGGCGTCGACGTCCGGGTGTGGGAACGCCGGGCCGAGCCACCGACCGGTTCGCGGGCCATCGGCATCCATCCGCCGTCCCTCGACGCGTTCGCCGCGATCGGCCTGGACACCGCGGTGCTCGCCGAGGCGTCACTGGTGCATGCCGGCGTGGCCCGGAGCCGCGGTCGGTCCCTCGGCACCCTGCGCTTCGACCGAGCCTCGCCGACCCACCCGTACGTGGCCACCCTCGACCAGCACCGCACCGAGTCCCTGCTCCGAGACCGGCTCCGGGCCAGCGCACCGGGCGCTCTGCGGACCGGCACCACCCTGACGGCGCTGTCCCGGCACCCCGACCACGTCGACGCCACCGGGACCGGACCGGACGGCGACACCGTGACGGTCCGTGCGGCCTTCGTCGTCGGTGCCGACGGTGCCCGGAGCGCCGTCCGCGACCTGCTCGGCATCGGCACGACCGGGCGCGAGTACCCGGACCGCTACGTGATGGGTGACTTCGCCGATCCCGAGGCGCCGTCGGCCCGGTCCGCCGCGCTGGTCGACGTCGGCCCGGACGGCGTCGTCGAGTCCTTCCCGCTGCCGGGTGCGCGTCGCCGGTACGTCGCCCTGGTGCCGGACGACGACGCGTTCGCCTCGGCCGAGGGCAGCTGGACGGGCACGCCGGATCCCGCGGTCGTCGCACGCCTGGCCGCACTCGTCGCCGAGCGCACCGGTGTCGTCCCCGACCCCGCGACCTGCTCGATGACCAGCGGCTTCCGGGTGCGCCGCCGCACCGCCGACCGCGTGGGCGTCGGCCGAGCCGTGCTCGTCGGGGACGCCGCCCACGAGATCAGTCCGATCGGCGGGCAGGGCATGAACCTGGGGTGGCTCGACGCCGCCGAGCTCGCGCCGCTGCTGGCCGGAGCGGTCCGCACCGGCACGGCCGGGCCGTGGCCGGGCTACGCCGCCCGCCGCCAGGCAGCCGCCCGACGCGCGGCTCGGCAGGCCGAGGCGAACATGGCGCTGGGACGTCCGCTCGGCCCCGTCACGGCGACCGGCCGGGAGGCACTGCTCCGGACCGCCCTGTCCCTGCCGACCGCGCATGGCCTGGCCCGGCTCTACGCGATGCGCTGGGCCTGACGGCTCGCGTCCAGCGCACCGGCGCAATCGCGCGGTCACGCAGTCGCGCAGTCGCGCAGTCGCGCAGTCTGTTCCGCGTCGTCACGCGACGAGTCGCGCGCCCGCGAAGCCGAGCTCGACGACGAGTACGAGGGACGACGCGATGACCAGCCGGAACAGGGTACGCGACGCCCGTCCCGCGAACACCAGCCGGACGCCGACGACGGCGAGCACGGCCACCACGACGGCACCGAGGACCGCGAGCACGACGCCGAGGCCCCGCACCGGGTCATCGCCGAGGACCTGTCCGCCGAGCACCAGCGCTGCCGCGACGACGAGCGAGGCGAACGCGACGATCCCCGCGCCGCGGAGCCCGAGGCGGTGCGGGAAGCCCCGCACCCCGGTGGCGGCGTCGTCGACCAGGTCGGGCAGCACGTTGGTGCAGTGGATGGCGATCCCGAAGACGGCCCCCGTGGCGATCGCCCACCATGCCGGCCACTGTCCCTCGGGCCCGGCCGCGACGGACACGACGGGCAGCAGCCCGAAGGCGACGACGAACGGCGCCACCGACCACACCGAACGCTTCAGCCCGGCGTCGTAGGCCCACCCGGCGGCGACCAGCACGAGGTGCGCGACCGCGGCGACCGGCCCGAGGAACAGCGAGAGCACCACGGCGATCCCGGCCGTGACGTAGGCGGCGGTGCGGACGGTACCGACGGCGATGAGGCCGCGGGCGACGGGCTTGTCGCTCCGCCCGACGACCCGGTCGCGATCCGCGTCGATCCAGTCGTTCGCCAGCCCGATGGACAGCTGCCCGGCGACGACCGTCAGCGCCACCAGCACCACGAGCCACACGGGGTGCCCCACGGCGGCGGCGATCACCGCGGCGAGGACGGTCACGGTGACCGTGGGTCCGGGGTGCGACGACGCGAACAGCAGACGCGCGGTCGACGGGGTGCGGCTGGCGGTCACCCGGTCAGCGTACGGATCGCCCCTGCGCGGTCGTGGGGCGGATCACGGAACCGCCGTCACCTCGACGCTGAACCGGTCGACGAGCTCGCGCTTGAGCACCTTGCCGCTCGGACCGAGCGGCAGCGCGTCGAGGACGTGCACCACCCGGGGGTACTTGTACGCGGCGATCTCGGCGGCGACGAAGTCGACCAAGACCTGCGGCTCGACGGACGCGCCGGCGTGCAGGACCACCGCCGCCTCGACCTCCTGCCCGTGCACGGCGTGCGGCACGCCGAACACCGCGGCCATCGCGACGTCGGGGTGGGTGGCGAGGACCTCCTCGACCTGCCGCGGGTACACGTTGTAGCCGTTGCGGATGATCATGTCCTTCGTGCGGTCGACGATCGTCAGGTACCCGTCGTCGTCCTTCGTGCCCAGGTCACCGGTGCGGAACCACCCGTCGACGATGGCCTCGGCGGTGTCCTCGGGCCGGTCGAGGTACCCGTTCATCAGGTTGTGGCCACGGATCACGAGCTCGCCGATCTCGCCGTGCGGCAGCATGACGATCGAGTCGCGGACCTCGGGGTCGGCGATCTCGACGTCGATGCCCCACACCGCCGTGCCGATGGTGCCGGGCCGCGGCGGTTGCCCGACGTGGTTGAAGGTGGCGACCGGCGAGGTCTCGGTCAGCCCGTACCCCTCGTGGATCGGCGCGTCGAAGACCTGCTGGAACCGCTCGAGCACCGCCAGCGGGAGCGAGGCCCCGCCGGAGATCGCGTACCGGAGCGTCGGACGGGCCTCGGACCGGGTCGCGGCGTCGAGCAGCGCCATGTACATCGTCGGGACGCCCATGAAGATGCCGCAGCCGTGCTCGACCATCGCGGCGAGCGCCGTGTCACCGTCGAACTTCGGCAGCATGACGAGCGTCGCGCCGGTCCGGAACCCGGTGTTCATCGTGCAGGTCTGCCCGAACGTGTGGAACAGCGGCAGGGCGCCGAGCAGGACGTCCCCGCGGTGCATGTCGAACGTCGTCATCAGGTTGGTGTTGACCTGTTCGAGCAGCGCGAAGTGCGAGCCCTCGGCCCCCTTCGGCTGGCCGGTGGTGCCGCTCGTGTACAGGATCGTGGCGGTGTCGAACGGGTGCCGCGGCACGTAGGTGTCGAGCGGTTCGCTCTGCGCGGCCAGGGCCTCGAGCCGGTCGGGGCCGGCCGCGGACCCGTCGTCGGTCGTCGCCGGTGCGAGCACGGTCACGACGTCGACCCCGGCGAGCTCGGCTCCGGCGGCGCCCTCGCCGAGCAGCGGGGCAGCACAGACGAGCAGCGTCGCGCCGCTGTCGCGCAGGACGTACTCGATCTCGCGGCGCTTCAGCAGCGCGTGCACGGGCACGGCCACCGCGCCGAGGGCCAGCGTGGCGTAGTAGACGCGGGGGAAGTCCGCGACGTTCGGCACGAGCATCGCCACCTTCGACCCCTCGGTCACACCCCGCGCGCGGAGCGCCCCGGCGTAGGCCAGGGTCTGTGCCCACAGCTCGGCGTAGGTGGTGCGGACGTCGCCCACGATGACGGCGACGTCGTCCGGGTAGCGTGCCGCCGACTCGGCGAGGATCGCTGCGACCGACGCGGTCGCGCGGGTGGTGTGGGTGTCGTGCATGCCGGTCTCCGTCTTCGTCGACGACCTCGTCGTCGTCACCGCCGATCCTACGGCTCGACCCGGCGGACCGGTCAGGCAGGCGCGACCCGGCGGACCGGTCAGGCAGGCTCGACCCGGCGCCCCGGTCAGACCGCGGAAGCCGCAGGTTCCCGCCGACGCAGGAGCACCCCGGACGCCAGGGCGATCCCGAGCAGGACGACGAGTCCGCCGACGGGCTCGTTCCACCGCACCCGCTCCCCCAGCACGAGCACCCCGAGCGCCACCCCGACCACCGGCGTCAGGTACGTGACGGTGGAGGCGCGACCAGCGCCCCACGCCTGCACGAGCCGGGTGTTCCAGGCGTAGGCCAGCCCCGTGCCGACGCAACCGAGCGCGATCATCGCGGCCACGATCCTCCCGTCCAGCTGCACCGGACCGGTGGCGATGACGGGCGCGACCAGCAGGAGCATCCCGGAGGCCAGCGTCAGCTGGACCGTCGCCAGCGTGACCGGGTCGTACGCGCTCGCCACGGCCACCCGGCGCAGGTAGGCGAGCCCGATGCCGTAGGACGCCGTCATGCCGAGCAGCGCGACCTGCCCCGGCACGCTCGCCAGGACCTCCGGGTCGGTCAGGACGTCCCACGGGCCGACCAGCACGAGCACCCCGACGATGCCGAGCATGATCCCGAGCACCTGCCGTCCGCGCAGCCGTTCGGACGGCACGAGCACCGCGAGCGCGGCCAGCGTCATGATCGGCGTCGTCGCGTTGTAGATGCTCGCGAGCCCGGACGGCACCGTCTGCTCGGCCCACGCCATCAGTGACGACGGCACCGCGTTGAGGAAGACCGCGACGACCGCCAGGTGCGCCCAGGTGCGTGGCTCCCGGGGCCACCGGCGACGGGTCGCCAGGAGCACCACGACGAGCGTCACCCCACCGAGCACGGTCCGCACGGTGGCGACCTGCTGCGGGGCGAGTCCGTCGAGTCCGATCTTCGCGAAGAGGAAGCTCGAGCCCCAGGTCAGTGCGACGAGGGCGTAGAGGAGGGCGTTCACGTGGCCTAGTGTCGGACCAGCGATTGACATGCGACAAACGCATGGGGCTCATGCCGACATGAGGAGGACACATGACCGTCTCGGTCCAGCAACTGCGCGCGTTCGTCGCCACGCTCGACGCCGGGTCCTTCACCGCGGCGGCCGCCGCGCTGGGCGTCGGGCAGTCCGCGGTGTCCCACGCCGTCGCCGGGCTCGAACGCGAGGTCGGTGGCCCCGTGGTGCGCCGCGGCACGGTCGCTGCCGCCACACCCCTGGGCGACCGCCTGCTGGCCCACGCCCGCAGCGTGCTCGCCTCGGTCGAAGCCCTGGAGGCGGTGGTCCGGCCCGCCACGGCGCGCGGCACCGTGCGCCTCGCCGCCGTCCCCACTGTCTGCCAGGGCCTGCTGCCGCGGCTCCGCGAGCTGTGGGCGGTGACCCTGCCCGACGTCGACGTGCAGGTCTACGAGGGGGACGACGACGAGATGCCGGAGTGGCTCGAGGCCGGCACCGTCGACGCCGCCGTGCTCGTCGACCCCTCGCCGGTGCCCGACGGTGGCGTGGTCGTGGCGCGGGACGAGATGGCCGCCGTGATCCGCCGCGACCACCCCCTCTCCGAACTGCCCGCGCTCACCCTCGACGACCTGCACGAGGACGGCCTGGTGGCGGGCGGCGGCGGCTGCGAGTACCAGATCCAGAAGCTGCACGAGCTCGACGGCCGGCCGTTCCGGTACGCCCACCGAGTGCGGGAGATGAGCACGATGTTCGGGATGATCCAGCGGGGCGAGGGCGTGTCGATCGTGCCGACCCTGGGCCGCGGGATGCTGCCGCCCGACCTCGTGATGATCCCGATGGCCCGGCGGCTCGAACGGACCCTGGTGCTGAGCGGGCCGTCGTCCCGTGCGTGGCACCCCTTGGCGCGGGCCCTGGTCGACGCGGTCTGAGACGGACGCCCCCTGGTCAGGCTGCTCCGGCAGCTCCGACCTTCGGCGGATCCGCTCGTCCCGACGGCTCCCTAGGCTCGGGGCATGACCTCGACCACGCTCCCCGCCGTGCCGCTCGGGCAGCGTGTGTGGTCCCAGACCTGGCGTGTCGCCGTCGCGGCCCTGACCGGGCTGCTCACCGCGGGGCTCGTGTGGCCGACGATGGACACCCGTGGGTGGAGCGACCTGCACGTCGGCGCGCTGATCCTCGGCGACCTGGGTGCCGGTCTGGCCGCCCTCGTCCTCCTGCCGTTCCGGCACCGGGCACCGCTGCTGATCACGGTCGTCATCGCTGCCCTCAGTTCGGTGTCGACGTTGGCGGTCGGAGCGGCCGCGATCGCCACGGTGTCGCTCGCCACCCGGCGCCGGGCCGTCGAGCTCGCCGTCGCCGGCGCGGTGCTGCTCGGTGCCACGGTGCTCTACGACGTCGTCCTGGCGCCCCCGGCCGACGACATGCCGCTCTGGCAGATCTTGGTCGCGGGCGTCGTCGGCATCGCCCTGCTCGTGGTCATCGGCATCGCGATCGGGCAGCGCCGGGCGCTCCTGCTGTCGCTGCGTGAGCGGGCCGCCCTGCTCGAACGCGACCAGCAGCTGCGCGAGGACCGTGCCCGCGAGCAGGAGCGCGCCCACATCGCCCGCGAGATGCACGACGTCCTGGGCCACCGGCTGTCCCTGGTCGCGCTGCACGCCGGTGCCCTCGAGTACCGCGGCCCGGGGCTCACCCCCGACGAGACCGCCGCGGCGGCCGGGGTCGTGCGGGCCGAGGCGCACTCCGCGCTGACCGACCTGCGCGACGTCCTCGGGGTGTTGCGCGACCCCGCGGCGACCGGCGGCGACGAGGTGACCGGCACCGCGCCTCCGCAGCCGACGCTCGTCGACCTGCCCGACCTGCTCGACCAGGCGCGTTCCGGCGGTGCGACCGTCCGGGCGCGCGTCGACACCGACGGCTCAGCAGTGCCGACGGCAGTCGGCCGGCACGCCTACCGGATCGTGCAGGAATCGCTGACGAACGCCCGTCGGCACGCCCCCGGAGCGCCCGTCGACGTCGTCGTCGAGACCGTCCCCGGCCCGGCGATCCGGGTGGCGGTGTCGAACACGCTGACCGACGGACCTGCGCCCGCGGACGCCTCCGGGCACACGGCCGGGCACGGCCTGCGCGGGCTCGCCGAACGCGCCCGGCTCGTCGGCGGGAGCTTCCGCGCCGGCAGCGACGACGGACGTGTGCACGTGGTCGAGGCGGTGCTGCCGTGGACCCCGTGACCGCTCCCGTCCGCGTCGTCCTGGTCGACGACGACCAGCTCGTGCGCGTCGGGCTCCGCATGCTGCTCAGCGGCGACGACGGCCTGGTGGTCGTGGGCGAGGCGGGCGACGGGCTCGAGGCCGAGGGCGTCATCGCGTCGACCTCTCCCGACGTCGTGCTCATGGACATCCGGATGCCCCGGTGCGACGGACTCGTCGCCACCGAACGCGAACTGCGCCGCCGACCCGACCTGGCCGTCCTCGTGCTGACGACCTTCGAGGGGGACGACCTCGTGCTCGGAGCGCTGCAGGCCGGCGCCCGTGGGTTCCTGCTCAAGGACACCCCGCCGCACGAACTCGTGCAGGCCGTGCGGACCGTGGCGGCCGGGCGCTCGATCCTGTCCCCGTCCGTGCTCGACCGGGTCATCGCGTTCGCGGCCGGATCCCGCTCGGGCCAGGCGGCCGGTGGTCCGGGCGGCGCACCGGCCGGGCCACCGGTCGATGCCGCTGCGGACGACACCGAGGCACGCCGGCTGCTCGCCCTGCTGACCGAGCGGGAGCGGGAGGTCGCACTCGCCGTGGCGAACGGGGCGTCCAACGCGCAGATCGCCGCCGACCTGTACGTGGGCCTGGCCACCGTGAAGACGCACGTCGGGCACGTGTACGAGAAGTTCGGCGTCGAGAACCGGGTGCAGCTGGCGCTCGTGGTGCACGCGGCCCGGCGGGGAGAGCCGAGCGCGTGACCGGACGCCGGTGACCGGTGCGCCGGGTCGCCGGGTGACCGGTCCGCCGGGTGACCGGGTGACCGTCGGCTGAACGGGCGGCGGTGCCCCCTCGGCAGGATGGACCGATGGCCGACACGCACGTGAAGACGTTCACCACCGCGGACGAAGCGGCAGCCGAAGCCGCCGGACTCGCCTGGCTCGCCGAGGCCGAGGACACCGGAGGCACCCGCATCGCCCGCGTGCTCGGGCGCCCGACCCCGACCGTGCTCGACCTCGAGCTGATCTCCGACGGCTCCCGCACCGCCGCCCAGGCGGAGCGGTTCGGCCGCTCCCTCGCGCACACGCACGCCGCCGGCGCCGACCACTGGGGTGCGCCGCCCGCCGGCTGGACCCGCGGTGCGGCGCTGCGGATGGGCCGCTCGCGCACGCCGTTCGTCGCGGCCGAGCAGGCACCGACGACCTGGGGCGAGTTCTTCGCCGAGTACCGCATCCGCGACTTCGTCCGCCGGATCGTCGACGCCGGCGGGGTCGACCACGCCGAGGCCGCCGTGTTCGAGCGGGTCGCCGCACGCGTGCAGGACGGCACGCTCGGGTCGCCGCAGCCCGCGCTCGTCGGGGACCGACCCGCACGCCTGCACGGCGACCTGTGGGCCGGCAACGTCCTCTGGCCGACGGACTCGTCCGAACCGACCGGCGCCGTGCTCATCGACCCGATCGCGCACGGCGGGCACGCGGAGACCGACCTGGCACTGCTCGGGCTGTTCGGGCTGCCCCGGCTCGAGACGGTGCTCGCCGCCTACGACCGGGAGTCGCGGCTGGCCGACGGCTGGCAGGAGCGCGTCGAGCTCCACCAGCTCGCGCCGCTGCTGCTGCACGTGTTCCTGTTCGGCGGCTCGTACACCGGGGCCGCACTCCGGGCAGCGCAGCGGTACGCCTGACCCCTCGCACCGTGCGGCCTTGCTCACCCCGTGCGAGGTTGCGCGCCCCGGTGCCGGCGCCGCACCGTGCGGCCTTGCTCACCCCGTGCGAGGTTGCCCGCCCCGGTGCCGGCGCCGCACCGTGCGGCCTTGCTCACCCCGTGCGAGGTTGCCCGCCCCGGTGCCGGCGCCGCACCGTGCGGCCTTGCTCACCCCGTGCGAGGTTGCGCGCCCCGTGCAGCACTACAACCACGCACCGAGCAGGCGACCCCGCACGGACCGAACGACAGCGCACCGTGCGCACCGCCGCGCCGCCCACCCGCCCGCCGCTCAACCGCGCACCGTGCGTCCTTAGCCCGCACATAGCCGGCGCAGTGCGGCAGTCGGGGAACGCCCCGGATGCTCATCGACATGACCACGTACCCGATACCCGTGACCGACCGACGCGACCCCGCGCGCAGTGCCGCGCGGGATCGGCGCCGCCCGCCCCTCGCCCGGCTGTTCCTCGGCGAGCGCGAAGACGCCCGCTGGCTCCGGCCGGCGTTCTGGGCGCTCCTGGCCGTGACCGCCGTGGTGTACCTGTGGGACCTCAGCGTCTCCGGGTACGCCAACAGCTTCTACGCCGCCGCCGTGCAGGCCGGCACGAAGTCGTGGGAGGCGTTCTTCTTCGGCTCCCTCGACTCGTCGAACTTCATCACGGTCGACAAACCACCCGCCTCGCTGTGGGTGATGGTGCTGTCGGCCCGGCTGTTCGGCTTCTCGAGCACCAGCCTGCTGCTCCCCCAGGCGCTGATGGCCGTCGGTTCCGTCGCCCTGGTCTGGGGCACGGTCCGCCGCACCCTGGCCCGACTCGGCGCCACCACCGCGAACGTCGGCGCCCTGCTCGCGGGCTTCGTCGTCGCAGCGACCCCGGCGGCGGCGCTGATGTTCCGGTTCGACAACCCGGACGCCCTGCTCGTCCTGCTGATGACCGCCGGGGCGTACTGCACGGTGCGGGCGCTGCCGAAGGGCAGCTGGAAGTGGATCGCGCTCGCCGGGGTCGCCCTCGGCTTCGCGTTCCTGACGAAGATGCTGCAGGGGCTGCTCGTCCTGCCCGCCTTCGGCCTCGTCTACCTGTTCGCCGCTCGCACCGGTTGGGGCCGGCGTGTGGTCGGCCTGCTCATCGCCGCCGGCTCCCTCGTGGTGGCCGCCGGCTGGTGGGTCGTCGCCGTGTGGCTCTGGCCCGCCGAGTCCCGCCCGTACATCGGCGGTTCGACGAACAACACCGTCCTCGACCTGGTGTTCGGCTACAACGGCCTCGGACGGATCTTCGGCGGCTCGGGCAACGGCGGCGGAGGCGGCGGTATGACCGGCGGCACCGCCGGCGGCTCGTTCGGCGGCTCGACGGGCCTGAACCGCCTGTTCTCGTCCGAGATGGGGCTCGAGATCTCGTGGCTCCTGCCCGCGGCGCTCATCGCCCTGGTCGTCGGGCTGGTCGTCGTCGGCCGTCGGCACCTGGCCGATCCCGCACGCGCCGGGCTGGTCCTGTGGGGCGGCTGGCTCCTGGTCACCGGACTCGTGTTCTCGTACATGTCCGGCACGATCCACCCGTACTACACGGTCGCCCTCGCACCGGCGATCGCCGGACTCGTCGGCACCGGCGGCGCCCTGCTCTGGCACGCACGAGCCCGCTTCGTCGGCCGCCTCGGCCTCGCTGCGATGATCGGCGTGACCGCGTTCTGGGGCTGGTGCCTGCTCAACGAGAACCCGACCTGGCTGCCCTGGCTGCGCTGGGTGATGCTCGCCGGCGGGCTGCTGTCCGCGGCACTGATCGTCATCGGCAGCGTGCCGTCGCTGCGCCGGCTCGTCACGATCGGCGTCCTCGCCGGCACCCTGTTCGGCCTGTCCGGCACCACCGCCTACGCCCTCGCCACGACGACCGTCGCGCACTCCGGTTCGATCCCGAGCGTCGGTCCGGCGGGCAGCAGCTCCGGTGGGATGGGCGGCGGCACCGGTGGCTTCCCGGGAGGCACGGGCGGACCGGGTGGATCGACCTCCGGCTCCGACGACGGCGGCTCCGACAGCACGTCGGACTCCCAGCAGGGTCCCGGCGGGACCCCGCCGGAGGGCGCCTCCGGCGAGGCGCCGGAGATGCCGGACGGCACGTCCGGCACGGCACCGGGCAGTGGGCAGGACGGCACGGACGACGCGACCTCCGAGGGTGGGTCGGGGACGAGCCTCCAGGCCGGGGGTGGTGGCGAAGGTGCGTCGACCTCGTCCGCCCTGCAGGAGCTGCTCGAGGCATCCGACGCGAAGTGGGCGGCCGCGGTCAACGGATCGCAGTCGGCCGCGCAGCTCGAACTCGACACCGACACCGCCGTGATGGCGATCGGCGGCTGGTCGAGCGACCCGGCACCGACGCTCGCGCAGTTCAAGGCCTACGTCGCCGACGGCGACATCGGGTACTACGTGTCGTCCGGCTCCGGCGGCGGCATGGGCGGCGGCTCGTCGACCGCGTCGGCGATCCAGGAGTGGGTCGCAGCGAACTACGAGTCGACGACCGTCGGCGGCCAGACCGTCTACGACCTGAGTAGTACGAAGTGACCGGCGACGAGGGCGCGGTGGATAGGCTCCGGGACATGCCCGGCCCCCCGCTGCAGCGCACCGACGGCTCCCCCGTCCGCGCCCTCGTCGTCGACGACGAGCACGCCCTGGCCGAGGCCGTCGCCCTGGCGTTCGAGGGCGACGGCTGGGCCGTGCGGTCCGTGCACCGCGGGCGCGACGTGCTGTTCGCGGCCCGGGAGTTCCAGCCCGACGTCATCGTGCTCGACGTGATGCTGCCGGACATCGACGGGTTCGAGGTGCTCGAACGACTCCGCGACGCACGCGACGGCGTCCGGGTGCTGTTCCTCACCGCACGCGACGCCCCCGAGGACCGGCTCGCCGGGCTGACCGGCGGCGGCGATGACTACCTGACCAAGCCCTTCGGCATCGAGGAGCTGCTCGTCCGTGCACGGATCCTGGCGCGCACCTCGGCCCGGGTCGCCGCGGCCGGGGCGAGCGCCGAGGTCGTGGTCGGGGACCTCCGGCTCGACGAGGACACCCGCTCGGTCAGCCGTGCCGGGGACCGGATCGAGCTCACGCCGACCGAGTACGAGCTGCTGCGGCACCTGGCCCGGAACGCCAACCGGGTGCTGTCCCGCGAGCAGCTGCTGGCGAGCGTCTGGGGCATGGACTTCGGCACGTCGTCGAACCTGGTGGACATGTACGTGTCGTACCTGCGGAAGAAGCTCGACGCCGGACGGGAGCCGATGCTGCAGACCGTCCGTGGGGCGGGGTACGTGCTCCGGCCGGCGACGTGAGCCGCCCCGGGCGCACCGGGCGTGTGCCGTCGTTGCGCTGGCGGATCGTGGCGGCCGTGGCCCTGCTGCTCGTGGCGACGAACGTCGTCGTGGGGGCGGTGACCGTCGTCGCGTTCCGGGGGTACCTGGTCGACCGGCTCGACGCGGAGCTGTCGACGGCGGCGATGCGGACCGTCGGCGGACGGGACGGGGCCGAACCGCCGCCGGGGGCGTCCGGGCCGCCGCCGGGGTCGTCGTCGTCCTCGTCGTCGTCGTCCTCGTCGTCCTCGTCGTCGTCGTCGTCCTCGTCCTCGTCGGACGATCTGCCGGATCCCGACAACGCCTTCATCGGTGCGCCGGGGCAGTCGGCGGGCACGGTCATCGCCATCGTCCGCGACGGCGACGTGGTGCTCGGTGGCTACACCGACGGGGACGGTGACCAGCGCCGTCTGACCGCGACGCAGCAGCGGACACTCGCCGCGGTGCAGACCGGCGGCGACCCCGTGACGGTCGGACTCGGCGCGCTCGGCGACTACCGGGTGCAGGCGGTCGGCGACGACGGCGACGTGTTCGTCACCGCGCTCCCCCTCGGTGACCTCGACGCCGCGATCGCCCGACTGCTGCTCGTCATCGGGACCGTCACGGTGCTCGGGCTCGCCGTCGCCGCGTGGGCCCTCACCGTGCTCGTCCGTCGATCACTCCGTCCGCTCGAACGCGTCGCCGCGGTGGCGTCCGGCGTGACCGCGCTCGACCTGGAGCGCGGAGACCCGGACATCCCCGTCCGAGTCTCCGACGCCGACCTGCGCGCGAACCGCGAGGTCGCGCAGGTCGGCGGTGCGCTGAACCGGCTGCTCGGTCACGTCGCGCGGGCACTCACCGTCCGTCGCGACGCTGAGGCCGGCATGCGGACGTTCGTCGCCGACGCCTCGCACGAGCTGCGGACGCCGATCGCCACCGTCCGGGCGTACGCCGAGCTGTCGGAGCGGACCGCCGACCTCGACACCGTGCACCGCAACGTCGAACGGATGGGACGCGAGGCCGTCCGGATGGGCGACCTCGTCGACGAGCTGCTGCTGCTCGCCCGGCTCGACGCCTCGGCCCTGGCGTCGGGAGCGCCAGCGTCGCAGGTCGTCCGCGAGCCGGTCGACCTGACGTCACTCGTGGTCGAGGCCACCGTGGACGCCCGTGCGACGGCGCCGGACCACCGGTGGACGCTGCAGATCGTGGACGACCAGCCGGTGCTCGTGGCCGGTGACGAGGTGCAGCTCCGACGGTTGGTCACGAACCTGTTGACCAACGCCCGGACGCACACGCCGCCCGGGACTGCCGTCGTGGTGTCGTTGCAGTCGGTGACCGGGCCGGCGTCTGCGTCTGCGTCTGCGTCTGACGGTGCCGTCGTCCGCTTCGTCGTGGCGAACGACGGGCCGCCGATCCCCGCCGAGTCCCTGCCGACCCTGTTCGACCGGTTCACCCGGGGCGAGGCCTCGCGCTCACGGGAGCACGGCACGAGCGGCCTCGGGCTCGCGATCGTGCGCGCTGTCGTCGTGGCGCACGGCGGCAGCGTGCGGGTCGCGTCCGAACCGGGCCGGACCGCGTTCACCGTCGCCCTGCCGGCCTCGGGCGCTTCGTGAGCAGAAGACGTCGGGTGCCGCGACCGCACTCGACATCTCCTGCTCACCGAGTGCCGTCCGGGTCGCATACTGGTCGGAGAACGCCGGACGAGGAGGCCCCGTGACGAACGCGTACGACAAGCTCCCGGGCCGCCCCGACCCCGCCGACCTGGTGGTCGAGGTCCCGGCCTTCGAGGACGACCGCCCCCAGCCCGAACCCGCACCGCCCGCCGCGGCGCCGGAGCTCGTGGCCGCGACCGAGTTCGCGCGCTCCTCGCACGCACCGCCCACGATCCGCCGGACGCAGATGCGGGCGGGCGCCTGGATCGCGGGCGTCCCGATCGCGGCGCTCGTGGTCGTCGCGATCGTGCAGATCCTGCTGCCCCACTGACCGAGAGCGTCACTGATATGTAGAGTGGTACACCGTGGGGACGCGGTGACGACAGCGACGAACGGGTACCGAGAGGTCTTCGTCGATGAGTCGAAGGTCAAGGACTACCTCCTCGTCGCCGTCTGCCTCGAACGCTCATCGACACAGGCCGCACGGTCGGCACTCACCGGCCTCGTCCTGCGTGGGCAGTCGCGCCTGCACATGCGGAAGGAGAGCGACGCCCGTCGCCGGCTGATCCTCAGCACGATTGCGTCCTTACCGGTGGAGGTCACGGTCTTCCGTGCCGTCAAGGACGGGCGATCCGACACGGCACGCCGCGCTGCGTGCCTCAGACGACTCGTCGCCGCCACCGCGGTGTCCCCGCGCGTCAGCGTGTGCTTCGAGCGGGACGAGACACTCGTCCGCAAGGACCGACAGTGGATCGTCGAGGCGACGCGGGACTCGGGTGGCGCTCGCCTGGTCCACCGCCACGAGACGGCTGCACACGAGCCGCTCCTGGCCCTGCCGGACGCAGTGGGGTGGGCGTGGGCGAAGGGCGGCGACTGGCGACGTCGTTGCCCGACGGAGCTCACCGTGATCGACGCCTGAAACGCGCAGAACCCGAGCGCCCAACCGTCCGGATGGGTCTCGGGTCCACTTCTCGAAGCTCAACGCAACGAGCACGATCACGCTACCACCGTGCCATGTCACACGCCAGGACCGGCAGACGATGGCACGGCGATCGGGCGTCGTCCGGATCGTCAGACGATCGACCAACGTCGAGCCCCGTCGCGTGCATCCGCGTCGGAGCGCACGCAGGCTGGGTCTTGTCCGAGCAAGACGACCCGAACGGGTCACCACTGCAGAGATGGGAAACACGATCATGAACTCGTTCAAGCGCAAGTCCGTGAAGCTCCTCGCCGGCACCGCCCTCGGTGGCGCCGTCATCGCCGGGGTGTTCGTCGCAGCCCCCGCACAGGCCGCCGAGCCCGCGCCGCCCAGCACCTCGTCGTCCGTTGGCGGCAGCGTCAACGTCAACCTCGACCCGGTCGCGATCGTCAACGCGATCAAGGACGCGGTCAACGACCAGAGCGACCGCGGCGGTGCCGTGCAGGCGGCGCTCGACGTCGGCTACTGGAACGCCGGCAACCCCGACCGCCTCACCGTCGCGGTGGTCAACAAGAACCAGGACATCACCGTCGAGGGCGACGTCGCGGACGCCCAGTCGATCGACATCAAGGGTGGCAACTACGTCATCTACTGGTTCAAGGGCCCCGGCAAGGTCACCAACAACGGTGACGGCGGCTGGCTGAACTGGGGTGTGTTCGGCAACATCGAGCGCATCGACAACGTGATCCACGTCAACGGCGGCTGACTCCTCCGTTCGTCGGCGACGCCCCCTGGGACCTCGGCCTCAGGGGGCGTCGCCGTCCGACCGCGCCGCTTCGATCGCCGACGGCCGGTTGCGTGCAGCCAGCATGAAGTCCCGCCGAGACCGGATCCAGCCCCGGACGAAGGCGACCGACACCAGCGCCGTCCGGTTCGGCGCGTTCCAGGACTTCATCAACCGGCCGAGGTGCCAGGCGACGGCCTGCCGGCTGTAGGCGGTCTCCTTGGCGATGGCGTCGTTCGACAGCCCACGGGCGGCGAGCGCCAGCATCCGCTCCTCGGTCTCGTCCAATCCGGGCGCCGATGCCACCAGGTCGATGTCGTCGGTGCCGAGCGCTGTCGTCGCGTCCGCCGACGCCCCTCCCCGGTGCTGCGCCCAGGCTTCCGCCCAGCACGAGCCGAGTTCGTGTGCCACGAGCGATGCCCGGCTCATCGCGAGCATCGTCCTGCCGGCGTGGTCGATCGTCGTCGCGTGCTCGCGGGTGGCCGTGTGCATGACGAGGGCGAAGACACGGATCGCGGGCAGAGCGCCGCGGAGCACGACCGAGACGTCGACCTGCGGGTCGCCGGCACTGGCGGCTGCGACCTCGCGGAGTCGGACCAGGCACTCGGGGTCGAGTGGCTCCCCGCGCTCGACCGCGCGCAGCGCCGCGGGGAGCACGAGCGGGACGATCTGCTCGTACCGACGCCGGAGCCAGTCGTGCCCGTCGGGTCGGATGCCGTGCAACGGTGGCGCGAGCAGCAGCTCCGTGAACTCCGGGCACCGCTCGTCGAGCGCCAGCCCCAGCCGCTCCCCGGGGAGCAGCACTGCCGTCCGTCGTGCGTCGTCGCGCTCGGTCGTCATCGTGCGTCGAACGTATCCGGACAACAGGTGTCGTGTCCGCTGCGTTCACGTGGTGTTCGTTCTTACCCGGGCCACAGCGCCCTGCCTCGGCCCCCGTAGCCCCGCTGCCGAGCATGAGCGCCATGACGGAGACGAACCAGCCCCTCGACATCGACATCGTCGTCCCCTGCTACAACGAGCAGGACACGCTCGCCGCCCACGTGCGACGGCTCCACACCTTCTGCCGGACGTCGTTGCACCACTCGTGGCGCATCACGATCGCGGACAACGCTTCGACCGACGACACCGCCCGGATCGCCGACGACCTCGCCGCGATGCTCCCCGGCGTGCACGCGGTGCACCTGCCCGAGAAGGGCCGGGGCCGCGCGCTCAAGGAGGTCTGGGCGGCATCGCCGGCGGCCGTGCTCGTCTACGTGGACGAGGACCTGTCAACCGACCTCGCCGCGCTCGAACCCCTCGTGGCACCCCTGCTGTCGGGGCACTCGGACCTGGCGATCGGCACCCGGCTGGCCGGTTCGTCGCGCGTGGTGCGCGGCAGCAAGCGCGAGTTCATCTCACGCTCCTACAACCTGCTGCTCCGGACGACGATGGGGGTGTCGTTCTCGGACGCGCAGTGCGGGTTCAAGGCGGTCACGAAGGCCGCCGCCGACCACCTGCTGCCGTTGTGCGAGGACGATGCCTGGTTCTTCGACACCGAGCTGCTCGTGCTGGCCGAGCACGCGGGACTCCGCATCCACGAGGTCCCCGTCGACTGGGTCGACGACGTCAACTCCTCGGTGCACATCGCGTCGACCGCGACCGAGGACCTGAAGGGCATGTGGCGGGTGTCGAGGAACATCGCCACCGGGCGGGTGCCGATCAGTACGGTCTACGCGGCGATCGGTCGGCAGCCGTTCACCCCACCGAGCGTGGGGTTCCTGGGGCAGGTTCTGCGGTTCGGAGCGATCGGGGTGCTCTCGACCCTGGCGTTCGCCGCCCTGTACGCCCTGTTCCGGCCGGCGATCGGCGCCCAGACCGCAGACTTCCTCGCACTGCTGGTCACGGCGATCGGCAACACCGCACTGAACCGGCGGTTCACGTTCGGGGTGCGGGGCCGTGCGGGAGCGGGTCGGCACCACGTGCAGGGCCTGGTCGTGTTCGGCATCGCCTGGGCGATCACGTCGGGGTCGCTCGTGGTGTTGCACGTGTCGGTGCCGGGAGCCTCGCACGGTGCGGAGATCGCGGTGCTGACGGCCGCGAACCTGTTCGCGACGTGCGTGCGCTTCGTGCTCTTCAAGACGTGGGTGTTCCGCACCGGCCGCCGTCACCCGGAGCTCGTCCGTGCCGGGACGACCCCCGCCGCCGACGCGAGCACGGCGGTCACGGAGCCGATCGCGGTGAGCGACCGAACCGGCGAGCGAGCAGCCTGACACCGTGCCGGGTCACCCACCCGGTGCGGGGTTGCACGGCGCCCGCGGCACGCCGCACCGTGCGGCGTCGGCCATCCCGTGCGAGGTTGCACGCTCCGTGCAGCGCTACGAACTCGCACCGAGCGTGCAACCTCGCACCAGCCGAACAGACCCGCACGGTGCGACACCATCACACGCACACCACCCGTGTTGCACGGTCGGTATACCAAGCCGTAGCATCGCCCTACCGCACCACCACCCCACAGGGCCCGACTGCCACCATCGGTCTGCCCGCGGCGAGCGCTCCATCGATGCAGCCCGCGCCGTCCGCTGCCGGCAACGCCCCACTGGACCCGCACGTGAACCCCACCTCTTTCGGTCTCTACGACCCTGCCCGCGAATCGAGCGATTGCGGCGTCGGTTTCATCACCCGTCTCGACGGGACGCCGAGCCACGACGTCATCCGCAAGGGCGACGAAGCGCTGTGCTCCATCCCGCACCGCGGCGGCAAGTCCGCCGAGGGTGTCGGTGACGGCGCAGGCGTCAGCATCGACCTGTCGGTGGAGTTCTTCAGCGCCATCACCGGCGAGCAGCTGCGGGCCGGGCACTTCGGCGTCGCGAACTGCTTCGTGCCGAGCAGCGACGGAGCCAACGGCACCGACGAGCGCGCCCGTGCCGAGCAGACCGTCACGGACGCGATCACGGCCGAGGGCTTCGAGCTGCTGCTGGTCCGTGACGTGCCGGTGGACCACTCCGTCGCGCGCCCCGAGGCAGAGCAGTACCAGCTGCCGATCGTGCAGTGGGTCTTCTGTGCACCGTCGGACTGGGACCGCACCGAGGTCGACGCCGCCGCGAACCGCGCCCTGCTCGCCATCGAGGCGGTCTCCTACGCACAGGCCGCCGCCGAGCGCGCCGAGCACGCCGCCCTGTACCCGCTGTCGCTCAGCGCCCGGACCCAGATCCTGAAGGGCCGGCTGAACTCCGGCGAGGTGATCGGGTACTTCACCGACCTGCGCGACCCCCGGCACTCGGTCCGGACGCTGTACTTCCACACCCGGTTCTCGACGAACACCGAGCCGCACCCGACGATGGCGCAGCCGTTCCGCCTGATGGCGCACAACGGCGAGCTGAACACCGACCGCAAGAACCGACTGTCGGACGAGGCGCTCGCGCGGGCCCGCACCCGGAGCATCGTGCGTCCGCCCGGGCAGTCGGACTCGAGCCGACTCGACCAGACCCTGCAGAGCCGCGTGTTCGACGACGGGCTCGAGATCGTCGAGGCCGTGGTCTCGCTCATGCCGCCGGCGTGGGAGAACGACCGCACCCTGACCCCGGACGTCCGGGACATGCTCGAGTACTTCTCGCTGTACGAGGAGAAGAACGACGGTCCCGCCGCCGTGATCTTCAGCGACGGCGACGTCGTCGGCGCCCGCCTGGACCGCCTGGGCCTGCGCCCGCTGCGCACCGTCGAGACGGCCGAGTACCTGATGGTGTCGTCCGAGGCCGGCCAGGTCGAGTTCGACGCCGACGAGGTCGTGCACCGCGGCCGCATCGAGGCCGGCGGCATGCTCGTCGTCGACCACCGCACCGGCACCCGCATGCGCACGGGCGAGGTGCTGCACATGCTCGCGGCCCGCCGTGACTACGGCACCCTGCTCGACGCCGCCCGCGTGAACCTGGACGACGTGCCCGCTCCGGACTACGAGCGCACGACGTCCACCCTGGGCTACGACGGCGACCTGTCGCTCGCGGGTCGGTACGTGGCGTACTCGCTGAACCAGGAGAGCTTCCGGTTCATGCTCGACCCGATGCTGCAGAACGGGTCGGAGCGCATCTCGGCGATGGGCTACGGCAACGCGATCAACGCCCTGAGCGACACCGAGGGCGGCATGGCGAAGTACTTCTCGCAGCGCTTCGCCCAGGTGACGAACCCGCCGCTCGACTCGATCCGCGAGGCCGACGGGATGTCGATGCGCGTTGCACTCGGCGCGAAGCCGGACGGCACGGGCACCACGGGGCGTCAGCTCGTCGTGCAGTCGCCGATCCTCGGGCACCTCGACATGGTGCGCCTGCGCGAGCAGGACATCGTGCCGCTCGAGCGCTTCGACATGCTCTACGTGCCGGTGCCCGCCGACGAGCAGGCCAACGCCGACGCGATGCGCGGCGCGCTGGACGCCCTGTGCGACGCGATCGAGGCGTTCGCGGCGCGCGGTGGCGGGATCGCGGTCGTGACCGACCGCGAGGTGTCGTCGACCCATGCGCCCCTCCCCGTGATCCTGGCGGTGGCCGCCGTCAACCAGCGGCTCATCGAGACCGGTCTGCGCCTGCGGGTGTCCGTCGTCGCGGAGAGCGGTCAGCTGCCATCGTCACACCACGTCGCGACCGCGCTCGGCTTCGGTGCCGCCGCTGTGTACAGCTTGAGCGCTCGTCTGCGTGCGGAGGAGAAGTACCCCGCCGCACCCGCACCCGCCGGTGAGCTGACCGCGACCGACCTGGCGCTCAAGCAGTTCCGCAAGGCCGCCGAGAAGGCCCTGGCGAAGACCATGGGCCGCGTCGGCCTGTGCACCGCCGAGAGCTACATCGGTGGCGAGTTCTTCGAGCCGAACTACCTCGACACCGGCGACGACGTGCTCGCGCGGATCTTCCCGCACATGCAGGCCCCGGTCGGCGGCGTCGGCTTCGCGCGCATCGCCCAGGCGGCGACGGACTGGCACGAGCGTGCCCGCTCGGTGGCGTCCGAGGGCCAGGTCCCGCTGCTCGGCCTGTTCAAGGAACGCTCCGACGGCGCCGGCCACTCGTTCGGCGTCGCGAGCGTCCGCGGGTTCGGCGGCATGACCGAGGAGCGCCCGGCCTTCGAACGAGCCGGCGACTCGGACGCGCTGCGCCTGCTCACGCTCGGCCAGCTCGACGACTCGTTCGGCATCACCGACGCCGCGTACCGGAACACCGGCTACGACCGGCTGAGCGACGCCGAGATCGACGCGCACCGCATCACGCCGGGCTACGTCACGTTCCTGCAGACGACCCACGACGAGCGGTCCCGCCGCCCCGCCGCGCTCCGCGACGTGCTCGCGCTGCCCGCGGACGTCACCGGCATCGACACCGCCGAGGACTTCGCCCGCGAGCTCGGCCGCTTCTCGACGAGCGGCAACGCCAGCGTCACCGTGCGCGGGCTCTCCGGCTCGCGTCCGTCGGACGACCAGGACCTGCCGGGAGGCACGGAGCGGTTCCGCCTGGAGCTCACGTCGACGGGGACCACGGGTGCACTGCGCCACGCGTCCCTGGCAGACGGCCTCGCGTTGCTCCACCCCGGGCAGATCGACGTCGACGCCGTCGACGACACCGGGGTGACGCTCCGCGCCACCGGTGCGGCCGTCGCCCTGCTCGCACTGCTGCAGAGCGCCCCGGCGAGCGTCGAGCTCGCCGAGGTGCAGCCGGCCCACGAGATCACCCGGACCCTGGCGTCCGGCGCGATGAGCCACGGCGCGCTCGTCGCCACCGCCCACGAGGCCGTCGCACACGGCACGAACATGGTCGGCGGCATGTCGAACAGCGGTGAGGGCGGCGAGCACCACTCCCGCTACGGCACCATCCGCGGCTCGCGCATCAAGCAGTTCGCCTCGGGCCGGTTCGGCATCTGGGCCGGGTACCTCGCCGACCCCATGCTCGAGGAGCTCGAGATCAAGATCGGCCAGGGCGCGAAGCCCGGCGAGGGTGGCCAGCTGCCCGCACCCAAGGTCACGGTGGACATCGCCGCGGCCCGCGGTGGCACGCCCGGCGTCGAGCTGATCTCGCCGCCGCCGCACCACGACACGTACTCGATCGAGGACCTCGCGCAGCTCATCCACGACTGCAAGGCCGCCCGCGTCCGGGTGATCGTGAAGCTCGTCTCGTCCGAGGGCATCGGCACCATCGCGGTCGGCGTCGCGAAGGCCGGCGCCGACGTGATCAACGTCGCGGGCAACACCGGCGGAACGGGCGCCGCGGCCGTCACCAGCCTGAAGTACGCGGGCCGCTCCGCGGAGATCGGCGTCGCCGAGGTGCACCAGGCCCTGGTCGCGAACGGCCTGCGCCAGAAGGTCACGCTCCGCTGCTCGGGTGCGCACCAGACCGGCAGCGACGTCGTCACGAGCGCCCTGCTCGGCGGCGACAGCTTCGAGTTCGGCACGACCGCGCTCATGATGCTCGGCTGCGTGATGGCGAAGAACTGCAACGTGAAGTGCCCGGCGGGCCTGACCACGAACGCCGAGGCGTTCGAGGGCGACCCCCGCGCGCTCGCGCAGTACCTGCTCAACATCGCCCACGACGTGCGGCAGATCCTGGCCCGTCTCGGCCTGCGCTCCCTGCGCGAGGCCCGCGGCCGGACCGACCTGCTGCAGCTCCTGGACCACCCGGCGAGCGTGGGCCGGCTCGACGCCCGTGCCCTGCTCGCCCAGGTGCCCGAGAAGATCGTCGCGGACCCGGAGTACCTGGAGAAGGACTTCCACACCGACGACGCCCTGCTCGAGCGCGTCCGCACCGCACTCGTCGACCACGCCCAGGAGCACGTGCTCGTGCACGGCGTGCTGCTCGGCAACGCCGACAAGTCGGTCGGTGGCCAGCTCGGCATCGATCTCGAGCGCCTGCTCAACCACGAGCTCCGCGCCGAGGACGTGCAGGACCTGCCCGCCGTGACGACGGACGACCGCGGACGCCGCCGGCTGGTGGACGGTGCGGTCACGATCCGCACGCAGGGCTCGGCCGGGCAGTCCTACGGCGTCTTCAACAACGACGGCGTCGTGCTCGAGCACACCGGCACCGCGAACGACGGCGTCGGCAAGAGCCAGAGCGGCGGACGGATCATCGTCCGCGCCCCCGGTGGCGGCAGCGCCGAACAGGGCGGCAACGTGCTGGTCGGCAACTTCGCGCTGTTCGGGGCCACCGGCGGCCGCACCTTCGTCGAGGGCGAGGCCGGCGACCGGTTCGCCGTCCGCAACTCCGGCGCGACCGCCGTCGTCGAGGGCGTGGGCGACTTCGGCTGCGAGTACATGACCGGTGGCGCCGTGTTCAACCTCGGCGCGTTCGGCAAGGGCCTCGGCAACGGCATGTCCGGCGGGTTCCTGTACCAGTACGACCCCTCCGGCCAGGTCGCCGAGCGTGCCAGCACGGACTCGCTGCTGGTGTTCCCGATCACCGACACCGAGCGCGGTGCGTTCCACGAGGCCGCCGCCCGCCTGCTGCTCGAGTGGCACCTCGAGGCGACCGGTTCGGCCCTGGCCGAGCGGCTGCTCGCCGAGTGGGACACCGCCCGCGCGCACGTGTACGTCGGCATGCCCCGTGCCCTGTTGCTCACGCAGGACGCCGGCGAGATCCTCGCGGCGGCGACCCGGCCCGAGCTCCTCGACGAGCTCGCGACCTCGATCGCCACCGACAAGCTCCGCGCGTTCAAGCTCGACTACCGCGACCAGCGCACGGTGCTCGACGGCCGTGCCCCGGCGTTCGGCGACCAGGGCGAGGACATGTTCTCGCTGCTGTCGTCGTACACGGTGCTCGGGGTCGCCCAGGACGTCGCCCTCGAGCGCGTCCCGGGTGCGTTCGGCACCGCCGACCCGCGGGTCGCCGAGGCCGTCAAGAACCTCGTGCTCACCGAGGACTTCTCCGTCAAGCAGCGCGTCGTGAAGTACCTGCGCGGCACGCTCGACCGGTTCGCCGACGACCAGCTCGCCACGCTCATCGCGATCAAGCGGCTCGACGACTACAAGCGCGCGCTCACGCAGCGGAACAACCGCAGCATGGACGCGCCGGGCACCACGGGGTGGATCATGCACCAGAACGCCAAGAACGACGGCCGCGTCCGCGAGGCCCGCTTCGACGAGCTGCTCGCCACCGCGGCGCTCGAGGACATCGCCCGCCGTGCAGCGCAGGCGCCGACCGAGGCGGTGACCGCGTGAGCCTGCTCCCCCCGACCGGGTCGCTGATCCCCGTCGACGCACCGTTCTCGGCCGCCCAGGAGTCCTGGCTCGCCGGGTTCATCGCGGGCATCGCCGCCGCCGGGAAGAAGGTCGCGGCCAGCGCGCCCACGACGACGATCGACGTGCTCTTCGGCACCCAGACCGGCAACGCCGAGTTCCTGGCCGACGAGCTCGTCGCCGGTGCGAAGGCCCGCGGACTCGGCGGTCGTGCCAGTGCGCTCGACGCCGTCACCCCAGAGCAGCTCGCCGAGATGTCGCACGTGCTCGTCGTCACCTCGACCTACGGCGAGGGTGAGATGCCCGACAACGCCGGGCTGTTCTGGGACGCGATCCAGGCGAGCACGGTGCCACGGCTCGAGGGGCTGCAGTACGCCGTCCTGGGCCTCGGCGACACGAGCTACGACGAGTTCTGCCAGGCCGGCAAGCTCCTCGACACCCGGTTCGAGCAGCTCGGCGCGACCCGGATCCACGACCGCGTCGACTGCGACGTCGACTTCGAGGACCCGGCCGCGCTGTGGACCGCGGCGGTCCTCGACCGCCTCGCCGCCGAGGCCGGCGCGACGGCTGCACCCGGCGCGACCACGGGCGGTGGTGCCGGCGACGGTGCCGCCGCGACCGGCGGGGCGGGCGCGAGCCGTGCCTCCCGGCCGGGGTCGCAGTGGAACAAGCGCAACCCGTACCCGTCGCGCCTGGTCGAGAACCGGCTGCTCTCCTCGCCGCGCAGCTCGAAGGAGATCCGGCACTACGAGTTCGACCTCGGCGACTCGGGCATCGAGTACGCGGCCGGCGACGCCCTGGCGGTCGTGCCCGTGAACGACGAGGTCTTCGTGGCGGACCTGCTCGAGCAGGTCGGCGCGAACGGCGGCGAGGCGTTCGACGGCCGGCCGATCACCGAGGTCCTGCGGACCGACCGTGAGATCCGGACGCCCTCGAAGGACCTGATCGCCGACCTGGTGCAGCGCGCGCCGTCGAGCGAACTCGCGGCCGTCGTGGCCCACGGCGACAAGCACGAGCTGGACCGCTGGCTCTGGGGACGCGACGTGCTCGACCTGCTCCGCGACGCCGGACCGGCCGCCCCGGGACTCGACGAGCTGCTGCCGAACCTGCGGCCGCTGCAGGCGCGGCAGTACTCGATCTCGTCGAGCCCGCTGGCCCACCCGGACCGCATCCACCTGACCATCGCGTCGGTGCGCTACGGCGACCCGCACCGGATGTACGCCGGTGTCGCGTCGACGTTCCTGGCCGACCGGGTCGACCCGGACGGCACCGTCGACGTCTACCTGCAGCCGAACGCGTCGTTCGGGGTACCGGCGGACGAGTCGGCCCCGATGATCATGATCGGACCGGGCACCGGTGTCGCGCCGTTCCGCGGGTTCCTGCACGAGCGCGCGGTGTCCGGGGCGACCGGGCGCAACTGGCTGTTCTTCGGCGACCAGCACCGGGACACCGACTTCGTGTACCAGGACGAGCTCACCGAGCTGCAGGAACAGGGCGTGCTCGACCGCCTCGACCTGGCGTTCTCGCGCGACCAGGCCGAGAAGGTCTACGTGCAGACACGGATGCTCGAGCGGTCGGCGGAGCTGTTCGCCTGGCTCGAGGACGGCGGCCACGTGTACGTGTGCGGGGACGCCTCACGCATGGCGAAGGACGTCGAGGCCGCGCTGCTCCAGGTCATCCGGACCGGACGCGCGCGCGGCGAGGACGACGCGCAGGCGTACCTGGCCGACATGCGTCGCGCGAAACGGTACGTGCGCGACGTCTACTGAGCCGCGTGCAGATCTGATGAGTCCGCCCCGGCCACGGAACCCGAATCCGATGGCCGGGGCGGTCCCGGAGGAGCGCCGGTCAGTGGCGACCGACCAGCGAGCCCTGCAGCGTGGCGCGGCGGACGCGACGCACAGCGTCGGTCGCACGAGCGTCGAGTGCCCTGATCCGGGACTCGCGCCGCTCGTTCGTCTCGGCCACCGATGGTTGGTCGGTGCCGGACTCGCCGGGCGTCACGGGCAATTCGGGTTCCCCTCCTGCCGCGGACGCTGCCAACACCGGTGCCCTAGCGCCGGTGCGGGGGACGACAGCGAACCGCGGTGAAGCCACAGTACGATCCGAGCAACCTGGGTGGAACCCGTTGACCCGGATCAGCGCGTTGTGCTACCACTCGGTGTCCCGGATGCGTCGTCCGCGTCCCCGGGTGCCACCGCCCGCGACCACGCCGAGTCGGCCGCCGTGCTGGTGTCCGCCGGCTCCGGCGTCAGCACGAGCCCCGACCCCGAGGTGGCCGAGGCGTAGAGGTCCTCGAGCCAGCTGCGGTTGATCGACGGCACCCGGCTGCCGGTGAACTTGAAGTGCAGGCTCACGTTGGGGTGCAGCCAGATCGTGCTGCGACCGTTGCCGTGGACGACGTCGTCCTTCCACGAGAATGCAAACCGGTGGTCGCGTCGGAGCATGTTGACGATGACGATCTGCAGGTGTGTGAGCGCGCGGTCGTCGATCCGCAGGTCGAGCGGTCGGCCGTCGTAGATGAGCTGCCCCATGGCTCCTTCTACTCCTGCGCTCCGGTGTGCGCGAGGCCGGACGCCCAGGTGGTGATGGTGCGGTCGAACCAGACGGCGTCGACGTTGCGCTCCCAGGCGTGCTCGGCCGGCTCGCTCACCGCCAGGGTGACCGTGCCGGGGTGGGCATCGGCGAACTCCTGACTGGCCGAGAACGGCACCGTGGTGTCCCCGGTGGAGTGGATGAGCAGGGTCGGTGGCAGCGGCCGGGGTGCGCGCAACCACGACAGCGCGCGCACGTCGACCGGCGAGCGCAGCCCCACCATCCGGCAGAGGACCGGCGTCGCCATCGCCCCGAGGGCAGCGCCCACCACGGGGCCGGGCAGCCCCGCGCGACGGGCCTGGGACCGGACGGTGACGGCCCAGTCCAGTGCCGGGGCGACGAGCACGATCCCGGCCAGGCGGTCGCGGTGCGCCGAGCGGGCGAGGAGCTCGTGCGTGATGGTCGCACCCATCGACCACCCCACGATGACGAGCCGTTCGGCGCCGTTCGCGACGGCGTGGTCGAGCGCCACTTCGACGTCCGCCCACTCGCGCGCACCGAGGTGCGAGGCCCGGCCCTCCCACGGTGCCTCGCCGTCGCCGCGGAACGACGGGACGATCGAGGTCCAGCCCAGTTCGAGCGCCGCGGGGACGGTCCGGAGCGCGGTGACCCGGGTCGTCCGGATCCCGTGGACGTGGACGGCCCAGGTGCGGACAGCCGCGGGGTCGGGGCGCCCAGCGCCGTCGGGCCCCGGCCGCACCACCCACGCGGGCGCCGGCCCCACCGGCGTCGGCAGCGACACCTCGGACCAGTCGACCTCCATCGCCGCCGGGTCCGGGTGCACGTGTCCGCTCCACCGCACGCGCGACGACACCGCGCCGGTCGTCCGGACCACGGCCCGGCGCACGGACCCGGCGGCTTCGTCGACCTCGATCACCGGCCCGACGGTGGTGTGCCCCGGCCCGTCGTGCCACAGCCCGTACTCCCCCGGCCGTACGGTGTCCTCGGTGATCGGCAGCCGGACGGAGTCCGCGTCGGACTCGAGCACAGGCGTCCACCGGTCGCCGCCGGGCAGCACGATCCTGCCGACGACCTTCCGCAGGACGACCAGGACGACCAGCCCGACCAGGGCCACCGCCACCAGCACCACGAGCGCTCCGAGCACCCACCACACGATCGTCACGCTGTCATCCTCCGAGGCTCCGGGTCAGGGTCCGTTCCGCCGACCGCACCTGCGCGAGTTCGGCGTCGTCGAGGGTCCGTCCCTGCACCTCGGCGTCGCGGATCGCGATCACCAGGTCGTAGGTCCGGGCCTGCGGGTCCCCCGGCCGCTCGACCGCCCGCACGGCGTGCCGACGGGCGATGCGGCGCAGGCGCCGGTGGTGCCCGCGGTGGCGCAGGTCACGGCCCCACCGCCGGAACGTCAGCGAGGCCATCGCCACGACGATGAGCACGATGCCGAGGTAGAACGGCGGGTCGAAGGCCAGCCGCAGGCCGTCCCGCACCCCGGCCGGGAAGAGTGCGAAGTGGTCGGCGGTGAGCGAGACGACCTCGTCGACGCTCGCCACGACGACCAGGGCGAGCCCGACGCGGAACACCACGAGCGCCACCGGGTTCTGCAGCACGCCGCGGCGCAGGGTCGTGGCGGCGATCAGCCCAACACCCACCATGTAGACCGTCCCGTAGAGCCACATCGGGGTCTGCTCGATCTCGCGCACGATGAAGTGGAAGTCGGTCCCGCCGCGCTCCTCGACCAGCAGGAACGGCACCGTGAACGCCACGACCACGACGAGCAGCGCCGCCGTCCGTGCCAGCAGTGGGCGCTCCGGCAGGTCGTCCGTGCTCGCGCGCAACATCAGCCAGAACGCGACGGTCGCGCAGACGTTCTGCACCAGGTTGATGAGGTTCGAGCCGCCCAGGGCACCGTCGAGCACCGGCTGCGGCACGACGCTGCCGAGGGTCAGGAGCCCGAGCGCCCCGACGCCGGTGGCGCCCCAGGCCGCCCGACCACGGGGGTTCCGCAGCACGTACGGCGTGCGGGCGAGGAAGATCAGCGCCGCGAACCAGAAGGCCGCGGCGTGCAGGACGGCCATCAGCCGTAGGCCCGCTCGTCCGCGCCCGTGGCACCGGCGAGCAGGACCGTCGCGAGCTCGTAGGCGAACCGTTCGGCGAAGTGCTCGTCGTCGTCGGAGATGCTCACGAGCCCGGAGTCGGCGTCGAGCGCGCGACGGCAGACGTGGCCCCCGGCGGCGAACTCGGCGACGGACGACGCGGTCGGTGTGCCGACGTCGCCGTGCACCAGGTGCCCGAGCTCGTGCAGCACGCAGTGCATGCGGTAGAGCGGCGGTGCGTCGGCCGGCACGAGCACCAGGTTCTCGTGCTCGAACTGCGACACGAGCGCGGTGAGCGGACCCCAGCTCGGCCCGTCGACGTCGACGACGCGTGTGGGCTTGCCGACCATCCGACCGACGCCGGTCACCACGTCGGACAGCTGTGGCGCACGGGGGAGGGTGGCGACGAGGGCACGGACGGCACCGGACGCACCCAGCTGCTCCGCCATCGCCCCTCCGATCTCCGCGGCAAGACTACCGGCAGGTCCCCCTTGTGGACGAGATCGGCCGGACGTAACCTACAACCAAATGGTTGTACGAATTGAACTGTCCGACGCCGAGGTCGACCGGGTGTTCCACGCACTGGCCGACGCGACCCGTCGTGACATCGTCCGGCGCACGCTCGTCGGGTCGTCGTCCGTGAGCGAGCTCGCGGACGCCTACTCGATGTCGTTCGCCGCCGTCCAGAAGCACGTCGCCGTCCTCGAAGGAGCCGGACTCGTGAGCAAGGAGGCCCGCGGCCGCACCCGCATCGTGCGCGCGGAGCCGGAGCAGCTCGACCGGGTCCGTGCCCTCCTCGACGCCTACGGCCGCCTCTGGCACAGCCGGATGGACCGCCTGGGCGACCTGCTCGACGGCGACGCGTCCGGACACCCAGCACCAGACGACCCCCGACGACACCAGGAGCGATGATGCCCACCACGTCCGTCCACACCGATCCCGACACCCTCTCGATGACCCTCGTCGCCGAGTTCCCCGTCCCCGTCGAACGCCTCTGGGCCGCCTTCGCCGACCCGCGCCAGCTCGAGCGGTTCTGGGGACCGCCCGGGTTCCCCGCGACGTTCACGACGTTCGACCTGCGCCCCGGCGGCCGCGCCGACTACCGGATGACGTCTCCGCAGGGCGAGCGGTTCCACGCCGTCTGGCAGGTCACCGAGGTCGACGAGCACCGTCGCATCGTCTTCCGCGACCTGTTCACCGACCCGGAGGGCACGGTCGACGAGTCGCTCCCCGCCAGCGAGACCGTGTTGTCGTTCGGGCCGGCGGACGACGGCTCTCGGGTCACCGTGGTGTCCTCGTTCGCCTCGGCCGCCGACCTCGACGCGATGCTCGAGATGGGCATGCTCGAGGGCTACCAGCAGGCGTTCGGCCAGCTCGACCGGGTGCTCGCCGACCTGCGCGAGTGGGCCCTCGGTGCGGGCACCGAGACCGAGGTCCTCGACGACACCCACGTCCGGATCACCCGGGCGTTCGCGGCGCCGCGGCACCTGCTCTGGCGGGCGCACACCGAGCCCGACCTGGTGCGCCGGTGGCTGCTCGGCCCCGACGGGTGGGAGATGACGGTGTACGAGAACGACCTGACCCCGGGCGGCACGTTCCGGCAGGCCTGGGCGCCGACGGGTGCCACCGAGGGCGAACCCTTCGGGTTCGAGGGCGAGAACCTCGTCGTCGAACCGGAACGCCGGATGGTGTCCACCGAGCGCATGACCGGGGCGCCCTTCCCACCGGACACGAACGACCTGCAGTTCGACGAGGCCGACGGCGTCACGCTCATGACGCTGCTCGTCACCTACCCGGACCGGGAGCAGCGGGACATGATCCTCGCGACCGGCATGACGGAGGGCATGGAAGCCAGCTACCAGCGGCTGGAGCGCGAGGTCCTGTCCGCAGCGTGACCGGCAGACGGACGGGAGGCCCGTGGCGGCGCCGCCACGGGCCTCCCGTCCGTCCGGTGTCCGGTCTAGGACGCCTCGTGCCGGTCTAGGACGCCTCGTGCCGGTCTAGGACGCCTCGTAGTGCCGCGCGCCGCCGCGCACGCCCGCGAAGCGGAACGGCGCGGTCGTGACGCGCGGACGCTCGACGTCCTCGCTGGTGGCGGCACCCGCGGCGTGCAGCGCGCGGTACGCGTCGACCGTCAGCGGGACCCGCGCCTCGAGCAGCGACCGCACGCGACCCGCACGGCGGTGCTCGCGGTAGTCGGGCCGGACGGTGCCGGTGATGAGCTCACCGACGCTGCCGGAGCCGTAGCTGAACAGGCCGAGTCGCTCCCCCGCCAGGTCGTCGTCCAGGTCGAGCAGTGCTGCGAGCCCGATCCAGAGCGACGCCGTGTAGGTGTTGCCGGTCTGCCGGTTGTAGGTGAACCCGATCGCCAGGTCGGCCTCGTCGAACGGTGCGCCGACGTGCTGCGTGAGCTTGCGGTGCGCCTTGATCGCCATCTTGGTGAAGGGCTGGTGGTGCACGAACCGGGCGATGTCGTCGTACGCGGGGCCGCCCTGTTCCGCCAGGTCGTCCCAGGCGCCGACGAACGCGTTGACGTACGCGCTCACCGAGAGCCGACCGTCGACCAGTGCGGTGGAGCGGTCGTTCGGGCGCCAGAAGTCGTCGACGTCCGCCGTGTAGACGCCCGCCGCCGGCTCGATCTCGATCAGGTCGGGGTCGGCGGACACCAGGATCGCGGCGGCACCGGCACCCTGGGTCGGCTCGGCCGGGGTGTCGACGTCGTACCGGGCGACGTCGGCGGCGATGACGAGCACCCGCTCGTGCGGGGCGCGCGCGACGATGCCGAGTGCGAGCTGCACCGCGG
This sequence comes from Curtobacterium sp. MCLR17_042, assembly GCF_003234695.1. Lineage (NCBI taxonomy): Bacteria > Bacillati > Actinomycetota > Actinomycetes > Micrococcales > Microbacteriaceae > Curtobacterium > Curtobacterium sp. MCLR17_042. The sequence continues at coordinate 127,894 of NZ_QKTD01000007.1, read as the reverse complement.
CCATCCCGCCGTAGCAGGCCTGCTTCAGCTCGACCACGCGGACGGCCTTCGGCAGCCCGAGCAGGCCGTGCACGTACACGCCGGCGGCCTTCGACTGGTCGACGCCGGACTCGGTGGCGAACAGCACCGTGCGGATGCCGTCGACGCCGTGCCGGTCGATGAGCTCCTTCGCGGCCGCGGCGCCCATCGTGACGATGTCCTCGTCGGGCGCGGGCACGCTGAAGGCGTCCTGCCCGATGCCGACGTGGTACTTCGCCGGGTCGACGCCGAGCCGCTCGGCCAGGTCGTCGAGCTCGAGCACGTGGTGCCCGGTCGCGATCGCGATGTCGTGGATGCCGACGCCGGTCATGCGGCACCCCCTGCGGGCTTCGTCCCACGGCGTTCCATGGCGACGTGGGCGGCCATCAGCTCGCCCGGGTTGGTCTGTGCGGCGAGGAGCGAGAGCTCCCCGCACAGGACGGTCGCGGCGCACAGGGCGGCGAGGCGGCGGGCGTTCCCGCCCGGCTCGCGGTCCTCGCGGCAGCCGAGGCGCACCAGGGCGTCCTCGACGACGGGCAGGTCCCCGCCCTTGCCGTTGCCGACCGTGCCGACGATCAGGTGCGGCAGCGAGGTCGCGAAGTACAGGTCGCCGTCGCGGTCCTCGGCGCTCGTGATGCCCTGCGAGCCCTCGACGATGTTGGCGGCGTCCTGCCCGGTGGCCAGGTAGAAGCCGAGCAGCATGTTCGCGTAGTGCGCGTTCGCCGAGCGGATGGCCCCGGCGATCGTCGACCCGATCAGGTTCTTCGCGATGTTCAGTTCGACGATGCGCGCGGTGCTCGACCGCAGGCGCTTCTCGACGACCTCGCCGGGGATCACGATCTCGGCGATGGTGTTGCGGCCGCGGCCACGGATGCCGTTCACCGCGGTGGCCTTCTTGTCGGTGCAGAAGTTGCCCGACACCGAGACGTACCGCAGGCCCGGCTGCCAGTCCAGGATCGCCGGCAGCAGCTTGTCCGCCGCCTGCGTGACCATGTTGTGGCCGGAGGCGTCGCCGGTGGTGAACGCGAAGCGCAGGAACAGCAGGTCCCCGACGATCTCCGGGTGCACCTCGATGAGCTTGGCGAACCGGCTCTGCCCGGACACGATCGCGGCGAGCTCGTCCTGGCGCGCGAGGATCTGCCCCGCGGCGACGTGGGCTGCTGCGGCGCTGTCGGCACGGACCACGACGGAGCGGGTCATGCGCTCGTCGACGACGGTCGCGACGATGCCGTCCTCGACCATCCGCGAGATGCGGGCGCCGCGGCCGACGGACGGCCAGAGCGGCGACTCGTAGGTGGCGAGGGGGACCTCGTGCTCCCCCTGCACGGCGTTGCCGCTGACGCGGATCGGGCCGACCCACTTGGTGGGGATCGGTGTGAGCAGGTCACTCATCGAGGGCTCCTTCTGGTGCTCGCACCGCGACGCTGAGGTGTCTGATGTCGTGCGCCTCCCAGGCGCGGTGGATGCCGGCGGGGTCGGTGTCCGCCGGGACGAGCGCGATGCCGCAGTCGCCGCCGCCGGCACCGGACGGCTTCGCCGCCCCGCCCGCCGCCTCGACGACGTCGCACAGGGTCGCGAGACGCTCGGTCTCGATCTTCGACCCGACCGAGTCGCCGAGACGCTGCAGCAGCCCACGGGCGCGTCTGAGGGCACCGAGCGTGCGCTCGGCGTCGCCGGTCTGGAGGCCCGTGGTCAGGTCGTCGACGGCGCTGCGGCTCTCGTCGAGGAACGCCTGGTACCCGCCGTTGCGGTGCCGACGCACCACGTCGACGAGCTTCGTGGTGGACGCGGGCGAGCCGGTCCAGCCGACGAGCAGCTGCAGGTTCTCGGGGGCGGGCAGCCGCTGGACGTCGAAGCCGTCCCACGCGTCGGCGTCGGTCAGGATCGCGGACACGGCGTGGTCGCCGAGCATCGCGGCGAGGCGCTCGCGGTCCGGGGCGCTGTAGCGCAGCCAGCCGCCGAACGTGCTCGCGGCGAGGTCGCCGCCGGAGGCCCGGGGGTTCACCCGGATGGTGGCGAGCAGGGCGACCTGGAAGCGCTGGCGCTGCGTCAGGCCGATGCCGTAGAAGCGGTCGAGGGCGCCGACGGTGGCGACGGTGACCGCGGCCGAGGACCCGAGGCCGAACTTCCGGCCGCTGGCGTCGTCGAGCTGGCTCTCGATGCGCAGGTCGTGGAACCGCGGGGCGATGCCGTGCTCGGCGCGGAGCTTCTCGACCAGGTCGATCGTGGCCATCACGTAGTCGTAGGGGTGGTGCTCACGGTCGAGCGCCAGGCCGTCCTCGGCACGGGTCCACGTGAGCGGCAGGTGCCCGTACTCCTCGGAGTGCACGCTGCCGGCGCCGTGGCCCTCGCGCACCTTCGCCGTGATGGCGCGGTCGAGGGCGATCAGGACGGACGGCTGGCCCGGCTCGACGACGGCGTACTCGCCGGCGACGAACAGCTTGCCGTGTGCACGGAACTCGATCACTGCGCGGACTCCTTCTGGTCGGGATTGCTCCCGGTCTCTTCGGAGCGGAGCACCCGCGCGGCAGGTCCGGTGCCGGACTCGATGACGTCCCCCAGCGACGCGAGCGCCCCGGCGACGGCCGCCCGGTCCTGCGGCTTCGTGAGCACGACGACGTTCGGGCCCGCGTCGGCCGTGGCGTAGGCCTCGGTGCCGCCGGCACGCAGCTCGGCGACGGCGTCGAACACGGCGACGCTGCGGGCGTTGAGGTAGCGGATCGGCGGGAACGCACCCTCGATCGTCGCGTGCATGCGGAGCGCGTTGCTCTCGGTGATCTCGCCGATGCGGGTGAAGTCGCCGGCGGCACAGGCCGTGAGCATGTCGCCGACGGTCTCGGTGGTGGAGGTCACCCAGGCCGGGTAGAACGGCGACGTCGCGATGGTGCGGCGCATGGCCTCGCGCGACCCGATCGGCTTCGGGCCGGCGTCGATCGTGACCACGACCATCGCCATCGGCGGGGCCGGGATCGGCTCGGCGAAGGAGCCCTGGTCGTCGCCGGCGTGCCAGACGGCGACACCGCCGGGGATCGAGCGCGTGGCCGAACCGGAACCGCGACGGGCCAGACGGGACAGGTCGCGCGGCGACAGGTCGAGGCCGTAGGCCGCGGCGGCCGCGGTCGCCAGGGCGGCGAAGCCGGACGCGCTCGAGGCCAACCCGGCGCCGGTCGGGACGGTGTTCTCGGACACCACCGACGCCCGCTCGGACGACCCCGCGAGCTCGCGCACCAGGTCGAGGAACTGCTGCACGCGCACCAGCGCACCGTCGTCGACGACGTGCCCGTTCAGCGTGAACGCATCACGCGCCTCCCGGCCGTCACCCGACCCGCCGCCCAACGTGACGGTGGTCGTCGTCGGGAACACGTCGAGCCCCATCGAGACGCTGCCCGTGGCGGGCAGCGCGAGCTGCGCGTCCGCCTTCCCCCAGTACTTGACGAGGGCGATGTTGGGGTGCGCGACGGCGGTGGCTGTCAGCAAGCGCGGGCTCCGATCGTGGTGGTCCAGGTGGCTGCGGCCCCTGCGCCGCGGAGTGCGGCCGCGATGCGGTCCGCGTGGTCGTCGTCCGCGGCGAGCGCGAGGACGCACCCGCCCCGCCCGCCGCCGGTGAGCTTCGCGCCGAGGGCGTCCGCAGCACGTGCGGCGTCGACGAGCCGGTCCAGGTCGTCACTCGACACGTCGAGTGTGCTGAGCAGGTCGTGCGCGGCGTCCATGGTGGCACCCAGAGCCTGGGCATCGCCGTCCTCGAGTGTCCCCCGTGCCCGACGGGCGAGCGTACCGATCCGGTCGATCACGGCGCCGACGCCGGCCGGGTCCTGGTCGTGGCGGGCGCGGACGGCCGAGACGGCCTCGCGGGTGTGCCCGGGGACGCCGGTGTCCGCGACGACGAAGGTGAACCGGGCGCCGAGCGTGACGGGTTCGATCTGGCCGCCCTCGAACCAGACCGGCGCGGACGCGACGACGCCCCGGGCGTCGAGCCCGGACGGTCGGCCGTGGGCGACGCGCTCGCACTCCTGGATGAGCTCGTGGTGGGTCTCGACGTCGAGGGTCTCGCCCAGGGCGTCGGCGACGGCGGCGGTCACGGCGGCGGCGACCGCGGCGCTCGAGCCCATGCCGCGGGCGGTCGGGACCTCGCTGTCGACCCGGACGTGGAAGTGGCGGTCGGTGACCCCGAAGTGGCGCAGGGTCGCGGTGACGGCGGTGACGGTCGGCATCACGGCCGCGGGTGCGAGGTCGAGGGGGCCGGTGTGCACGGTGGACTGCAGGCTGTGACCGGGCTGCTCGGTGTCGGCGGCGACCGGGGTGACCGTCGCCACGACCCGTGCGTCGAGCACCGGCAGGACGAGAGCGGGTGCGCCGTAGACCACGGCGTGCTCACCGATCAGGATCGTCTTGCCGTGGGACGACGCCGATCCGTTGCCGGGGGTCGTGGTGGTGTCGAGGTCGCTGCTGCTCATCTTGGGTCACGTCAGCCTAACCGTCCGGGTCGTCGGCGTGTTCGTCAGCTGGGCATCCGCTGCATCGAGTTGTGCACAACTGGGTTGCGTGACAGTGTGGACGCATGCCCGTGACCGACGAGATGGTGTGCTTCTCCCTCTACGCGGCGTCCCGCGCCACCACGCAGGCGTACCGCACGATGCTCGAACCCTGGGGTCTGACGTACCCGCAGTACCTGGTGCTCGTGACCCTGTGGGTCGAGGGCGACCAGACCGTCTCGAGCCTCGGGGAACACCTGCAGCTCGACTCCGGCACCCTCTCGCCACTGCTCCGCCGCATGGAGCAGAGCGACCTGGTCCGCCGCGAGCGCCGCAGCACCGATGAGCGCGTCGTCACGGTGACCGTCGGTGACCGAGGCCGCGAACTGCGGTCCGAGCTGAGCGGCATCCCCGCGCGCATCGCCGCAGGCATGGGCCTGGCCGACGAACGTGCCGCCGCCGAGCTCATCGCGACGCTGCACCGGCTGACCGAGACGATGCACGCGGCGGCCGATCCCGAGCACGACGCCGCTGGCGCCGGCGCTGGCGCTGACACCGCTGGCGCCGTTTCGCGCTGAGCGACACCCCACGGCCACGTGTGCCCGTGAACTGTCGCTGAGCGCGAGAGCACGCCGCACACCCCCGAACTTCACGATCCGCCCCACAAGGAAGGAACCCCATGGAAACCCTCTACACCGCCGAGGCCCTGGCCACCGGCGAAGGCCGCAACGGCCACGTCGCCACGAGCGACGGCACGGTCGAGTTCGACCTCGCCATCCCGAAGGAGATGGGTGGCTCCGGCAACGGCGCCAACCCCGAGCAGCTCTTCGCCGCCGGTTACGCCGCCTGCTTCCACTCCGCACTGCAGGGCGTCGCCCGCAGCCAGAAGGTGAAGATCACCGACTCGTCCGTCGGCGGTCGCGTGTCGATCGGCCCGAACGGCAACGGTGGCTACCAGCTCGCCGTCATGCTCGAGGTCGTCATCCCCGGCCTGGAGCACGACCAGGCCCAGGCCCTCGCCGACGCGGCCCACCAGGTCTGCCCGTACTCGAACGCGACCCGCGGCAACATCGACGTCACCATCGTCGTCTCGGAGGACTGACCCATGAGCACCACCATCCCCACCACCATGCGCGCCGTCGTCCACGAGACGTTCGCCGAGCCCGCCGACGTCCTCGAGGTGCAGGAGCGCCCCGTCCCGACGCCCGGCGCCGGCGAGGTCCTCGTCCGCACGGTCCTCTCCCCCATCCACAACCACGACCTGTGGACCGTCCGCGGCACCTACGGCTTCAAGCCGGAGCTCCCCGCCGCCTCGGGCACCGAGGCGCTCGGTGTCGTCGAGGCCCTCGGCGAGGGCGTCACGAACCTGCAGGTCGGCCAGCGCGTCGCCGGCGGTGCCTTCGGCGTGTGGGCCGAGTACTACACCGCGAACGCCGCCGGACTCGTCCCGGTGCCGGACGCGATGACCGACGAGGCCGCCGCCCAGCTCGTCTCGATGCCGTTCAGCGCCATCAGCCTGCTGCACTCGCTCGACCTGCACGAGGGCGACTGGATCATCCAGAACGCCGCCAACGGTGCGGTCGGACGCATGGTCGCCCAGCTCGGCGCCGCCCGTGGCATCAACGTGATCGGACTCGTCCGTCGCGCCGCCGGTGTCGATGAGCTCCGCGAGCAGGGCATCGAGCGCATCGTCGCCACCGACGCCGACGACTGGCAGGACCAGGTCGCCGCGATCACCGGTGGCGCGCCGATCATCGCGGGCGTCGAGTCGGTCGGTGGCAAGGCCGCCGGCGACATCGCCTCCGTGCTGGGCGAGAACGCCACCCTCGTCGTCTTCGGCGCGATGGCGTCGCCGACGCTCGAGATCCCGTCGGGCAAGGTCATCTTCGGCCAGCTCACCGTGAAGGGTTTCTGGGGCTCCGTCGTCAGCAAGACGATGCCGGCCGAGACGAAGGGGCAGCTCTTCGGTGAGCTCATCACCCGCGTGCTCGACGGCTCGCTGACGCTCCCCGTCGCCGAGACCTTCGCCTTCGAGCAGGTCCGCGAAGCCGTGCGCGCCAGCGACACCGCCGGCCGCGTCGGCAAGGTGCTCCTGCGCCCGTAGCGCGACCACAGAACGGACGGAGGCCCGGTGCCAGCTGGCACCGGGCCTCCCGTCCGTCCGCTGGTCCGTCACATGGCCTCCTTGATGCCCCGACGCACCAGCCACGCGTTCACGGGGTAGGAGCAGACGAAGCCGGCCAGCATCGCCAGCTGCATCGCCACCCAGAACTCCGGCGAGAAGACGCTCGCGCGCCCGCCGACGAGTGCCGGGAACACGACCAGCTGCCACACCGCCATCAGGCCGTACATGCCCACCTGCCACGCGATGATCGACAGCGTGTCGGCCTTGAGCGCGGCGACGAGCCCCGCCCGGACGCCGAGGCCCCGCATCGGCGCGATCGCGAAGTACTGGAACGCGATGCCGAGCACGAACGCGATGACGAAGTCGACGATCCACCCGGCGAACATCCGATCCTGGTAGAGCGTGCCCAGTCCGACGGCCACCCCGAGCGCCGGGAACGCCGCGAGCCCGAACTCGCCGATCAGGTCGCCGAGGGCGCAGCCGGCCCCACAGTGGCTCGTGTCGATCGCGGTGCCCGCCCACCGTCCGTGGCCGGGCGCCGTGGCCCGCCCCCGACGCAGGTAGAAGACGAGCCAGACGACGCTGCCGAACAGCATCGTGAGCGGCCACACGAACGCCATGACGCGCATGTGCGGCGGCCGACGCACCACGTCGACCGCCACGAACGCCGCACACAGGACGGCGACCACGAGCAGCGCGGAGCACACCACGTTGAGGGCGGTCGGGAAGTCCTGCAGCACCAGTTCCGTCACGCCTCCATGCAACCAACCGGGCGGCGACCGTGGATCCAGTGAGCAGAAGACGTCGGGTGCCCTGGGGCGACCCGACGTCTTCTGCGCACTGGATGCAGCGTGGTGCGGACTAGCGGCGCGACGCCTTCACGGGGACGGTGAAGATGTTGCCGGTGGTGACGCCCTCCTCGACCTCTTCGAGGGTGCGCCCGCGGCTCTCCGGCACGAACTTCCAGATGAAGAGCAGTGCCAGCAGCCCGACGACCCCGAAGCCGAAGAAGGTCCCGGTGATGCCGGTCGCGGCGACGATCGTCGGGAAGTACAGCCCGAGGAACGCGTTCGCGATCCAGAGGCAGAACACCGAGATGCCCATGCCGAGCGCACGGATCTGCGTCGGGAAGATCTCGGACAGGACGACCCACACGGCGATGTTGAGGAAGGTCTGCATCGAGCCGACGAACGCGACGACCAGGAACAGGATGACCCACGGGCGGGCCGGGTTGCCCTCGGGCAGCGCCACCGAAGCGATGCCGATGAGGAAGTGGCAGATCGTCGTCAGCGTGAACCCGAGGATCAGCGTCGTGCGGCGGTTGATCTTCTCCATGTTGTACAGCGCGATGACGCCACCGACGACGGCGATCACGCCGGGGGCGATGTTCGCGATGAGAGCGGCCGACGCCTGGAACCCGGACTCGATGAGCACGGTCTGGCCGTAGTACATGATCGAGTTGATGCCGGTGAGCTGCTGCGCGACGCCGAGCCCGGCGCCGATGAGCACGATGCGGATGAGCCACTTGTTCCCGCGCAGCGTGTGCCAGCCACTGACACGCTCGACCTTCGCTTCGAGGTCGTTGCTCCGCTTGATGTCGTCGAGCTCGGCGCGGGCCCGATCGGTGGTCCGGACCTGCTCGAGGACCGAGAGCGCCTCGTCGTAGCGGTCCTTCGACGCGAGCCACCGCGGCGACTCCGGCACCCGGAGCATGCCGACGAACAGCGCGATCGCGGGGAGCGCGCAGACGGCCAGCATGACGCGCCAGACGCCGTTGCCCTCACCCCAGACGTTGCCGATGATCGCGTTGACCACGAACGCGGCGAGCTGGCCGATCACGATCATGAGCTCGTTGCGGCCGGACAGCGACCCGCGGATCTCGTACGGTGCGAGTTCGGCGAGGAACACCGGCACCACCGTGGAGGCACCACCCACCGCGAGGCCGAGGAGCACACGACCGATGACGATGACCTCGAACGTCGGCGCGAACACGCAGATCAGCGTGCCGACGAAGAACGTGACGGCGAGCAGGATGATCGTCTTGCGGCGACCCCAGCCGTCGGCGATGCGGCCGCCGAGCATGGCGCCGATCGCGGCACCGAAGAGCAGCGAGCTGGTGACGACACCCTCGGTGAAGTTCGTGAGGCCGAGCTCCGCCTTCATCGGGTTCAGGGCACCGTTGATGACACCGGTGTCGTACCCGAAGAGCAACCCGCCGAACGTGGCGACGAGGGCCAGCACACCGAGTCGTCGGCGGTGCGGCCCGGTCCCCAACGGGGGCAGTGCGACAGTCGGGGCTGTCGGTTTGATGTCGACCATTCGGTGACTCCTTCGTCGGTGATCGCGCGTCAGTGCGTGGACCGATCGTAACCCGAATCCATGTCCTGTCAATTGGACATTCTGTCGTCAGGTCGTTTGGATCGGTCCACAGAAGGCCTGATGAGGACGGGAGCGGTCCAATCCGCGGATCGGGCTCAGCGCTCGTCGTCGACGGGGCCGTCGCCCAGGACGTCCCCCAACGAAGCCATGTCGGCGCCGTGGTCGGTGTAGCGGCGCACGGTCCGTCGGGCGGCGGCACTCGCGGCGCCAGACAGGGCGGGGTTGCGTCGGGCGGCGTCGGCGACGCGTCCGGCGTGCCCCGCGGTGGAGAGCAGCACGTTGGCCAGGGCTCGGGCGTCGCCGCGCTCGGGGACCCCGGTCACGGTCCAGGCCGTGCGGACCTGGGCATCGGGGGTGACGCCACGGCGGGTGCCCATCCGGTGCCAGTCCGACAGCACGCCCTCGGTGCGCGAGGCGGCGCGGTCTGCCTCTCCCGCGCGACGGCGTGCGGCGTCACGGGCGTCGGACTCGGTGTCCGAGCCCTCGACCGTGTCGTACCGGTCGGTGAGCCCGTCGGCCCGGCGCCGGACGCTGTCGGCACGTTCACGCGCTGCGACGTCGTCACCACCGGCCGCTGCGATGCGGGCGGCGTGCGCGGCGGCAGCCGCGGCGAGGATCTCCGAACGCTCCATGCCCTCGACCGTAGCCGCTCCGACCGACACCATCTCGCCCCCTCGGCAGCTGGACTGCGTCCCGGGACACAGTCCGCCGGCGACGACGACCGTGTGTTCGCCATCGCGTTACCCTCGAGCTGAGGGGGCATCATGAAACGGACCGGCGGAATCGCCATCGTGCTGGCGGCCGGCGTGGTGCTGTCCGGCTGTTCGCTGCTGCGGGGACCGGACGGTGCCCTGCCCGCTCCCTCCAGTCCGCCGGCGTCCAGCCCGACGGCGAGCGAGACCCCGACCGCGACCCCGGACGGCGAGTCGGCATCGGACCTGATCGAGGCGTCGGCGAACCCGCGCACACCGACCCCGGTGCCGACGGAGGCCGCCGCCCCCGCACCGACGCTGACACCGATCCCCGCCGGGACCGTCCTGGCGCAGGGAGACGTGGCCTCGCCGAAGGGCAGCGTGCACTTCCACTTCCGGGTGGTCGCGGACGGCGACGACACCTTCACCGCGCAGTACTCCGGGATCACCTCGACGCTGCCGGTGCCGATCGGCGTCGCGTTGTTCGACCTGCCCCGTGCGGTGGGCGACGGGCTCACCTACCCCGGTGTCGGTGACCGGACCCTCGGCGGTCCGACCAGCACGGCGGCCGCGGTCGACGTCCCGTTGGACGGATCCGGGGTCGACCCGTCACACCTCGGCACCCTCGTGACCTACTCCGCCGCGGCGCCCGGACAGGACGTCCCCGTCGAGATCTCCGCCGGCAAGGTCCTCGCGGTGTCCACCGTGCGGTGGTCCGTCCCCGCGCGGCAGACGAACGTGCACCCGAAGGACGCCGGACGGCGGGCGAACGCGACCGGGACCGTCACCGCGACCACGGCCGCCGGTGCGCCGAGGTCCTACGGCGTCGCACCGGACGACCTGATCGGGGACGTCGCCGCGCGGTTCGGCATCACCGTCCGCGACCTGGTCTGGCTCAACGAGGGTGTCCAGGTGTTCGGCGAGGACCAGCACCTGTACGAGGGCACGTCCCTCAACCTCGACCCGCTCGCCCGCTGAACCGGGCCGCGCGGCGCGGCAGACGGCGTTTCGCGCTGGGCGACACCTCACGGGCCGCGGCGCGCGTGAGGTGTCGCTGACCGCGAAACCGGCCCGGCGTCCGCCCCGCGGCCAGCGCACGCACACGACGAACGGGAGGCCCGTGGCGGATCCGCCACGGGCCTCCCGTCCGTCAGGTGGGGACGTGCGTTACTTCCGCAGCTCCAGGTACTTCGCGATGAGCGCCTTGGTCGACGGGTCCTGCGCGTCGAGCGCGGCCTGGTCGCCCTCGACGGCCGGCGTGACCTGCAGCGCCAGCTGCTTGCCGAGCTCCACACCCCACTGGTCGAACGAGTCGATGCCCCAGATCGTGCCCTCGGTGAACACGATGTGCTCGTACAGGGCGATGAGCTGGCCGAGGACGCTCGGGGTGAGTTCCGGCGCGATGATCGACGTGGTCGGCTTGTTGCCCGGGAACGTGCGCGCCGCGACGATGCCCTCGTCGGTGGTGCCCTCGGCGCGGACCTCGTCGGCGCTCTTGCCGAACGCGAGCGCCTTGGTCTGCGCGAAGAAGTTCGCCAGGAACAGCGTGTGCACGTCGGTGCCGGGCGCGACGCCCTTGCCGTCGCCGGTCTCGTCCTTGAGGGGACGGGCCGGGTTGGCGACCGTGATGAAGTCGGCCGGGATCAGGCGGGTGCCCTGGTGGATCAGCTGGTAGAACGCGTGCTGGCCGTTCGTGCCGGGCTCACCCCAGAAGACCTCGCCGGTCTCGGTGGTGACGGGCGAGCCGTCCCAGCGGACGCGCTTGCCGTTCGACTCCATGGTGAGCTGCTGCAGGTACGCGGCGAAGCGGTGCAGGTACTGCGTGTACGGCAGGACCGCGTGGCTCTGCGCACCGAGGAAGTTCGTGTACCAGACGTTGAGCAGGCCCATCAGGACGGGGACGTTCTGCTCGAGCGGCGTGGTGCGGACGTGCTCGTCGATGGCGTGGAAGCCGGCGAGGAACTGCTCCCAGTTCTCCTTGCCGATCGCGATGACGACGCTCGTGCCGATGGCCGAGTCGACCGAGTAGCGGCCGCCCACCCAGTCCCAGAAGCCGAAGGCGTTCTCGGGGTCGATACCGAACGCCTCGACCTTGTCGAGCGCCGTGGAGACGGCGACGAAGTGCTTCGCGACGGCGTTCTTCTTCTCGTCGTCGGCGGCGTCGGTCAGGCCGAGCTCCTCCCACAGCCACTGGCGGGCGAGGCGCGCGTTCGTCAGGGTCTCGAGCGTGCCGAAGGTCTTCGACGCGACGATGAAGAGCGTGGTCTCGGGGTCCAGGTCCGCGGTCTTCTCGTAGATGTCCGCCGGGTCGATGTTCGACACGAAGCGGGCCTCGAGGCCGGGCTGGACGTAGGGCTTGAGTGCCTCGTAGACCATGACCGGGCCGAGGTCGGAGCCACCGATGCCGATGTTGACGACGGTCTCGATGCGCTTGCCGGTGACACCGGTCCAGGCGCCGCTGCGGACCTGCTCGGCGAAGCCGTAGACCTTGTCGAGCGTGGCGTGCACGTCGGCGTCGACGTCCTGACCGTCGACGGTCAGGGGCGCCGCCGGCACGAGGCCCTCGGTCGCCTTCGGGCGGCGGAGCGCGGTGTGCAGCACGGCGCGGTCCTCGGTGACGTTGATGTGCTCACCGGCGAGCATCGCCTGGAAGCGCTCGGCGACGCCGGTGTCCTTCGCGACCTGCAGCAGCGCGGCGAGGATCTCGTCGGTCACCAGGCCCTTGGAGAGGTCGACGGTCAGGTCTGCTGCCTGGAAGGTGTACTGCTCGGCACGACCGGGGTCGCTGTCGAACCACCCTCGCAGGTCCGGGGTGAAGTCGGCAGCGATGCTGTCGAGCTTCTTCCAGCCTTCGGTCGATGTGGGGTCGACGGGAGCGGATTCGGTCACTTCGGTCCTCCTGGGGATCACGTTCAAGACGTACAGCCCGCGGGTCACGCAGCGCTGCGTCGCGGACCGTCTTCGAGCGTAGTGCGCTCCGGCAGGTGGTGCGCACAGTCGGCCGGGAGGCGCGGCTCGCGTTCGCTGCGCGCGTCACGCCTCCTGGCCGGTCGCGTTCAGGGCCGCGGTCGGCTCGCCGGGTTCAGGGCTGCGGTCGGTTCGCCCGGTTCACGGCTGTGGCCGGCTTCACGGCTGCGCCGCGAAGCGACGCAACCGCAGGCTGTTCGTCACGACGAAGACCGACGAGAACGCCATCGCCGCACCGGCGAGCACCGGGTTGAGCAGCCCCGCCATCGCGAGCGGGATCGCCGCGACGTTGTACGCGAACGCCCAGAACAGGTTGCCCTTGATGACGCCGAGCGTCGCGCGCGACAGCCGGATGGCGTCGGCCACCACGGTGAGCCGACCGCTGACGACCGTGATGTCGCTCGCCGCGATGGCCGCGTCGGTGCCGGCCCCCATGGCGATGCCGAGGTCGGCCGCGGCCAGTGCGGCGGCGTCGTTCACGCCGTCGCCGACCATCGCGACGCTCCGCCCCTCGGACTGCAGCCGTCGGACGGTCTCGAGCTTCGACGCCGGGGTCGCGCGGGCGTGCACCTCGTCGATGCCGACGCTCGCGGCGACCGCTCGTGCGGCCCCGTCGTTGTCGCCGGTGAGCAGGACCGGGTGCAGGCCGAGCGCACGGAAGCGGGCGATCGCGTCGGCGGCCTCGGGCTTCAGGGTGTCGCCGACGACGACCACGCCCAGGGCCGTGCCGTTCCGGGCGACGACGACCGCCGTGCCCCCGTCGGCCTCGGCGCGGTCGACGGCGTCGGACAGCACCGGGGGCAGGGTGATCGACCACGAGTCGGCGAGCCAGCGGGTCGTGCCGACCAGGACGACGTCGCCGTCCACGACGGCCTGCACACCGGCGCCGGCGGTGGCGGTGAACTGCTCGGCCTGGGGCAGGTCAGCGCCCCGGACACGGGCCGCGGTGGTCACGGCGCGGGCGACGGGGTGTTCGGAGCCGTCCTCGACCGCTGCGGCGAGGCGCAGGACGACGTCCTCGGTCTCGTCCAGGGCGGTGACCGACCGCAGGGTCATCGACCCCGTGGTGACGGTGCCGGTCTTGTCGAGCACGACGGTGTCGACGCCGCGGGTGCGCTCGAGCACCTGCGGACCGCCGATCAAGATGCCGAGCTGGGAGCCGCGTCCGGTGCCGACCAGCAGCGCGGTGGGCGTGGCGAGCCCGAGAGCGCACGGGCAGGCGATGATCAGGGTGGCGACGGCCGCGGTGAAGGCCGCGGTGACCGAGCCGCCGAACACGAGCCAGCCGACGAAGGCCAGCACGGCGAGCACGATGACGATCGGCACGAAGACCCCGGACACGCGGTCGGCCAGACGCTGCACCTCGGCCTTGCCGGTCTGGGCGTCCTCGACCAGGCGACCCATCCGGGCGAGCTCGGTGTCGGCGCCGACACGCGTGATCGCGACGACGAGCCGCCCGCCGACGTTGATCGTGGCACCGGTGACCCGGTCGCCCGGGCCGACCTCGACCGGCACGGACTCGCCGGTGAGCATGCTGAGGTCGACGGCCGAGGAGCCGTCCTGCACCAGGCCGTCGCTCGGGATCCGCTCACCGGGTCGCACCACGACGACGTCGCCGACGACGAGGGACGAGGTCGGCACGCGGTGTTCCGCGCCGTCGCGCAGGACGGTGGCGTCCTTCGCACCGAGTTCGAGCAGTGCCCGGAGTGCGGCACCGGACTGTGTCTTCGCGCGGGCCTCCATGTACCGGCCGGCGAGGATGAACACCGTCACGGCCGCCGCGACCTCGAGGTACAGGTCGGTGGCCTCGGGGTCCGTGGCGAACCACGAGAACGTCATGTGCATGCCGGTCGTGCCGGCGTCGCCGAAGAACAGGGCGTACAGCGACCACCCGAAGGCGGCGAGGACACCGACGCTCACCAGGGTGTCCATGGTGGCGGCACCGTGCCGGGCGTTGACCCACGCGGCACGGTGGAACGGGAGCGCCCCCCAGACGGCGACAGGCGCCGCGAGCGTCAGGGCGAGCCACTGCCAGTTCGGGAACTGCAGCGCCGGCACCATCGAGAGGACCACGACGGGCACCGCGAGCACGGCGGACACGACCAGGCGTCGGCGCAGTGGGCCGGTCGGGTCCTCGTCGACCGCGGGGTCGGCGTCAGCAGCGGCGGGCGGGGCCGGCACCGTGGCGCCGTAGCCGGCCGACTCCACCGCGGCGATCAGCGCCTCGGGGTCGGCGGTGCCGTCCGCGGCGACCTGCACCTGCGCCTTCTCGGTGGCGTAGTTGACGGTGGCGGTGACCCCGGGCAGCTTGCCGAGCTTCCGCTCGATGCGGTTCGCGCACGAGGCGCAGGTCATCCCGGTGATGTCGAGTTCGACGGTGCGGTCGGTCACGAGCGCACGACCTCGTACCCCGCCTCGGTGACGGCGGCGCGGAGGGCGTCCGCGTCGACGGGTACCGCCGAGCTGACGGTGACCTCGGACGATCCGCCGGGGACGAGTCGGACGTCGACGCCCGACACCCCGTCGACCTCGGTGAGTTCCTCGGTGACGCTCATCACGCAGTGGTCGCAGGTCATGCCCTCGACGAGCAGCGTTTCGGTGGTCATGGTGTCTCCTTCTCGGTGGTGGGTCGTCAGGGTCAGGAGCGGACGAGCCGGGCGATCGCCTGGCTGGCCTCGCGCACCTTCTCGTCGGCGGCGTCCCCGCCCTCGGCGACGGCCTCGGCGACGCAGTGCGCCAGGTGATCCTCGAGCAGCGACAGCGCGACGCGTTCGAGCGCCCGGTTCGCCGCCGAGATCTGGGTCAGGACGTCGATGCAGTACGTCTCGTCCTCGACCATCCGCGCGATGCCGCGCACCTGCCCCTCGGCGCGACGGAGTCGCTTGAGCAGGTCGTCCTTGTCGCCGATGTACCCGACGTGTTCGTGCATGTCCGCCTCCACCGTTCTCAATACGGTACCCCCCTAGGGTATTCCTTTCCTTGTCCGGTGCAACTGATGGCATGATCAGCGCATGGACCCCTCGACGACGAACGGATTCCGCCGGCTGCGGTTCTCCGACGGCGAGGGTTCCGACTACTCCGAGATCTTCGCGGCCGAGTACGGCGGCTCGGACTTCGCCTCCGAGACCTTCGCCACCGACGACACCCGGTACGAGTACACGGTCGTGGGCGACGACGACCTGTCGCTGCGCACCATGCGGGCCGAGGGCGGTCGGCGGGGCGGGGTCATCGGCGTGCGGGACGACCACGTGGTGTTCTGGCTCACCAAGGGCCGGCTCGAGATGCACTTCGCCGACCGCACCCGCGTCGTCGAGCCGGGCAGCCCGTACATCGCGTCGGCGTCCGAGGCCTACCGGTTCGAGTCCGACGGCACCGTCTACAACGGCGTGCACGTGTCCGACCGGTTCCTGCGGAGCGTCGGCCGCGACCTCGGCTACCGCCTGCCCGACGGCCCACTGTTGTTCGACCAGCAGGACGAGGTCGTCGCCCGGCGCGAACCCCTGCGGCACCTGATCCGCGAACTCGGGCCGGCCCTGGTCGACGAGCGCGTGCTCGGGCCGATGCGGACCGCGCTGAACCGCCGGCTGGCCGTCGTCATCCTCGACACGTTCCCGATCCGGAACCGCGGTGACGACGTCCCCGTGGCGAACCGGCTCCGCGACGCGATCCGCTTCATCGAGCTGCACGCCGCCGAACGCCCCTCGGTCCCCACCATCGCCGCCGCGTGCGGACTGAGCCAGCGCGGGCTGCAGGACGTCTTCGCCCGGACGCTCGACACCACCCCGCACCGGTTCCTCCGCGACCACCGCCTCGACCGGGTGCGCGAGGAGCTGCTCCGCGCGGACCGGGGCGGCCCGGTCGTCCCGGCGGACTGTCCGCTCGTGTCCTCCGGCATCGCCGCGATCGCCCGCCGCTGGGGCTTCACCAACCCGGGCCGGTTCGCCGAGACCTACCGCGACCGGTTCGGCGAGGACCCCGCCGTGACGAAACGCGCGTCGCTGGCTGCGCAGCCGGAGGCCGGCAAGGCGTCGTGGCGTGTCCGTCGTGCGGTGTCCTACATCGAACAGCACCTCGACGACCCGCTCACGCTCGACGGCATCGCGGCCGCCGCAGGGGTGCTCCCCCGGCGGCTGCAGCAGCTCTTCCGCGAGGAGCGCGGCGAGTCCCCGATGGCCTGTGTGCGTGCCATGCGGGCCGCTGCAGAGCGCAACGGCGCGGCCGGAAACGGCTGAACGGCCGGACCGGACACCCCCGGGGGTACACCCACATCCCCGGTTTTCCGGGGATCCCTGGACATCACCCGAATCCGAGAAGTCGTGTGTGACGAATCTCTTCCACAGCCCGTCTCATCCGTGAACAGCAACCGCTGGGAACGCCCGGCGGGTCAACGGAAGGAACGAACATGGCTGACACCATCACCCCCACCCCGGCCACCACGGCGACCCGTGCCACCTCGCACGCCGGCACCAGCGGCGTCACCGGCAAGACCGTCATCGACGACACCGTCGTGTCGAAGGTCGCCGGAATCGCCGCCCGCGAGGTCAACGGCGTGCACTCCCTCGGCAACGGCGCGGCCCGTGCCATCGGCGCCATCCGCGACGCCATCGGCCAGCGTGACTTCGGTCAGGGCGTCAAGGTCGAGGTCGGCGAGAAGCAGGTCGCCGCGGACATCGTGATCGTCGCCGAGTACCCGGTGTCGCTCCAGCAGGTCGCCGACGGCGTCCGTGCCGGTGTCGCCCGTGCCCTCGAGCAGATCGTCGGCATGGAGGTCGCCGAGGTCAACGTGACCGTCCAGGACGTCTACATCCCGGGTGACGACGACGACAACGAGGACGAGAAGAAGGAAGCCCGAGTCGCATGAGCAACACGCTGATCGGCGCCCTCATCGGCGCAGTCCTCGCCGTCGTGGCACTGCAGTTCGGGTTCTGGGGCTTCGTGCTCGTCATCGTCTTCGGTGCGATCGGGGCCCTCGTGGCCGCACTCGCCACCGGGCGCATCGACCGCGGTGCCCTGACCGACGTGCTGACCGGACGCCGGAGCTCCCGGTGAACGCCGGCCCGGACGTCCCGGGCCGCGTCGAGATCACCGCACGCGCGCTCACCTCGCTGGCGCGGGCCGTCGCAGCCGAAGGGCTCGGCGCCCCCGCCAAGCGGGTGCGCGTCGGACTCGGCGACGCGTCGGGAGCACTGTCGCTCGACATCACCGGGCCGATCGCCGCGAGCGACGACATCGTCTCCGGGTCGATCCGGATCGCGGACCAGGTCAAGGGCCGCGTGAGCGACCTGACCGGGCGCCGCGTCGGAAGTGCCCACATCGAACTCACCGGGATCGTGCGCGAGCACGAGTCCCGTGCCCGCTAGGAGGCCATCATGAGCAACGGTTCCGTCGAACGACGCATCCGTCGTCGGAGCGTGCACCGCTCCCGCTCCACAGCAGTGGCGGTGGCACTCGTGGTGCTCGCCCTGGTGGCCGCCTGGATCGGCACCGAGGCGGTGCTCAGCGCCATCGGACGCCCGCCGCTGGTCGCCGACCCCCAGACCGTGGTCGACACGGCGCTCCGTCCGGACGCCGCGTTCGTCACCATCGTCGAGGTCATCGCGGGTGTGCTCGTCGTCCTCGGTGTCGTGCTGGTCGTCCTGGCGCTCAAGCCCGGTCGCCAGCACCGATCGGTCGTCGAGCACGAGCGCGGTGCGGTCGTCATCGACGCCCGCATCGTCGCCTCCACCGCGGCGAACGCTGCAGGCATGGCGGCCGGTGTCCCCGAGGGGAACGCCTCCGCCACCGCCCGTGGCCGTTCCACCGAGGTCCGCATCGTCCCCGTCACCGGCGTGCCGGTCGACGAGGCGAGCGTCCGCGCCGCCGTCGTGGAGCGTCTGAGCGGTCTCGACGAGCGCTTCGGCCGACGCGTCCGTGTCCGGGTCGAGGAGAAGGGAACCCTCGCATGACCAAGAGCAACCGGACCCTCAACCGGATCATCCTGTTCGTCCTCGGCCTCGTCGCCGTCGTCGTCGGGATCGCGATGGGCGCGGGTGTGCTGCCCGCCGTCCAGGACGCCGTCAAGCCGTACGTCGACCTCCCCCGCAGCCTCGACGTCCCCGCGTCCACGCTGTGGATCGTCGCCGGGGCCGCGGCCCTCGTGATCGTCCTGTCCCTCGTGTGGGTGTTCACCCGCGGTGGTGGCGGCACGTCCGTCGCCGTCCGGGAGCACTCGGGCGACGATGCGGTCACCGTCAACGTCGCACTCGTCCGGGACGTCCTCGAGCACGAACTCGCGGGTGTCCGCGACGTGGTCGGCTCCCGGGTCGACACCTACCTCGTCCGCCGGCAGCGCGCCGCCCGGATCCGTGTCGCGGTCCGCCGCGGCGGGGACGCCGTCAGCGTGCTCGACGCCGTCGACCGAGCCGTCGCGGTCCTCGACCGCACCCTCGGCCGTCCGGTCCCGGTGCTCGTGCACCTGACCGGCGGTACCCGCTCCGCGCTCGCGAAGTCGACCCGCGTCCACTGACACCCGTCAGCCGGACGCACCCCGGGCCTCCCGGCCCACCACCACACC
Organism: Curtobacterium sp. MCLR17_042; assembly: GCF_003234695.1. Classification (NCBI taxonomy): domain Bacteria; kingdom Bacillati; phylum Actinomycetota; class Actinomycetes; order Micrococcales; family Microbacteriaceae; genus Curtobacterium; species Curtobacterium sp. MCLR17_042. The sequence continues at coordinate 108,688 of NZ_QKTD01000007.1, read as the reverse complement.
ACCGGGCGCACGCCCACTCACGAAAGGACCCGTCATGGGACTCGACGACAAGATCAAGAACGCCGCTCAGGACCTCGCCGGCAAGGCGAAGGAAGCCGTCGGCAACCTGACCAACGACGACGCCAAGGTCGCCGAAGGCAAGAAGGACCAGACCGCTGCGAGCGCGAAGCAGACCGGCGAGGACGTCAAGGACGTCTTCAAGAAGTAGGTCGCACGACCGCATCGGGGCACCCGTCGAACGGGTGCCCCGATGCGTCCCCGCGCAGATCCCGAACGAGGAGGAACCATGCAGCACGACCCCCATGCGAACACGCAGGTCACCGAGGTGACCCTGCCCGCAGCACTGACGGAGCCGCTGCCCGACGACGCGAGCACCGCGACGATCGTCGCGCGCACCGCGGCGGAGACCGCGCTCGGCGTGCCCGGCGTGCACCACCTCGGCGGGATCGCCGCCCGTGCCGCCGACCAGCTGCGGAAGCAGCTCGGCCGCTCGGCGGGCACCGCCGGCGTGCAGGTCGACGAAGAGGACGGTGTGCTCGCCGTGCAGGTCGCCGTCGTCGTCAGCTACCCACACCCGGTGCTGGACGTCGCCGCCGAGGTCCGGCAGCAGGTCACCGCAGCCACCCGACAGCTGTCCGACCTCCGCACCTCGGTCGACGTGCGCGTCCTCGACGTGCACGGACCGTTCGACGACGAGCAGTCCCTGCTCGGCCGCGCCGCCGAGCAGGCGACCGATGCCGTGAAGCAGGCGGCCGAGTCGACCGGCGACGCCGTCAAGCGGGCCGCCGAGACCACCGCGGACGCGACCAAGCGCGCCGCGACGGCCACGGCGGACGCGACGAAGCAGGCAGCGTCGGCCACGGCGGACGCGACGAAGCAGGCAGCGTCGGCCACGGCGGACGCGACGAAGCAGGCTGCCGACGCCACCGCCGACACGACGAAGCGTGCCGTCGACGCCGCCGCCGAGACGGGCGAGCGTGTGCATGACTCCGCCTCGGAGTCCCTGGCCCGGGCATCGGAGCAGGCGGCCGATGCGGCATCGTCCGCGAAGGACGCCGCCGAGCAGGTCCGTGACGTCGTCGTCGACGCGGCCGGCACGACCCGCGACCGGGCCGCCGACGCTGCCGATGCCGCGGCGGACGCGGCCGACGACGCAGCCGTCGCCGCCGATGCGGCAGCGGATGCCGCAGTGGCTCCCCGTCACCGGGACCAGCCGTGACCACCGCCTGGTCCGGAGGGCGCCGGTCCCGTGCCCGGCGCCCCCGACCCCGCGGCGTCTGGATCGCCGGCGGCATCGGGGTCTTCCTCGTCCTCGCCGTCGCGGTCGGCGGCTTCCTGCCGCTGGTCGGGTTCCTCGGCGGGGTCACCGCAACGACCGCCGGTCTCGTGCCGTTCCCGTTCGTCCGCGTCACCCTGATCGCCCTGCTCGGTGCGGTCGTGGTGCTCGGCCTGCTCCTGCTCGCCCTGACCCGCCGGCACACCGCGACCGCGACGACCGCCGTCGTGCTCGCCGTCCTGGTGAGCATGGCGGTCACCCTGGTCCCCGTCGTCCTGGTCGCCGTCGGCTCCGCCGACCGCGCCGGCGACGTCTGGCCGATCGTCGCCGAGCTCTGGACCCGCTTCACCGGCTGACGTCGTGCACACGGTCCCGGCCTGGAGGCCCGCCCCACCCGACCCGGTCGGCCCACCCGGGTGGTCCCGGAGTCCACTGCCCGTCCGCTAGCCTCGCGACGTGAAGCGTCTCTCCCCCGGCCAGCGCTGGGTCATCGGTCTCGGCGCGTTCGCGCTCGTCTGTCTCGTCGTCGGCGTCATCGGGCTGGTGGTCGGGATCACGAACCGGTACGGGTGCCTCTCCGATTCCGAGATCTGGCCGCAGTCCCGCTGCCTCGGCGACGACTCCGGGATCTACTGGGGCGGCGCCCTCGGCATCATCGGGCTGCTGCACCTCGGCCTGACCGGACTGGCCGGTGCACTCGTCTGGACCTCGACCCCGGCGATCACTCCGCGTCCCGGAAAGCGCCCGACGCCGCGCCCCGGCGAGACGCACCGGGTCTTCTCGTACGGCACGCTCCAGCAGCCGCTCGTGCAGGAGTCGCTGTTCGGGGACCACGTCCCGACCGCCCCGGACTCCCTGCCCGGCTGGCGGCTCGACTGGGTGACGATCACCGACCCGGACGTCATCCGGACGAGCGGCTCCGACCGGCACCCGATCCTCCGCCGCGGCTCTGCCGGCGATGTCGTCGAGGGTGTGGCCCTGACGCTCGGGTACGAGTGGCAGCTCCGCGCGGTCGACGGCTACGAGGTCGCCGACTACCAGCGCATCCGGGTCACGCTGGCCTCGGGCTGGACGGCCTGGGTCTACGTGGCGGCCGACGAGGCCTGAGCCGCGGCGCGCAGCCGTTCGAGCCCCTCGTCGATCGACACCGACGGGATCCACCGCAGGTCGCTCCGGGTCCGTCGCTGGTCGAACCAGTGCGCCGTCGAGAGCTGTTCGGCCAGGAACCGGGTCATCGGCGGTTCGTCCTCCCCCGGTCGGACGCGCCAGACGGCCTCGACCACGGAGCCCGCGGCCCGCGCGACCGCGGCCGGCACGTGCCACTGCGGCGGTCGGACGCCCGACGCCGTGCAGATGCCGGCGAGCAGGTCGGCGACCGGGCGGGGCTCACCGTTCGTGACGACGTACGCGTTGCCGTGGACGCCGTCGTCCGTGACGCGTTCGAACGCCGCGACCATGGCCGTCGCGGCGTTGTCGACGTAGAGCGTGTCGATGAGCGCGGCGCCGGAGTCGAGCAGCGGGAGCCGTCCGGCCCGAGCACGCTCGACGATCCGTCCGACGAGCTGCGTGTCACCCGGACCCCACACCAGGTGCGGCCGGACCGCCACGACGGCGAAGTCCGGGGCGTCGGCGTCGAGTGCCAGCAGCTCCGCCGCGGCCTTGGTGCGGGCGTAGTCGCCACGAGCGCGAGACGGCTCGGCCGGACCGGCGTCGGCCCCGACGAGCGACGAACCGGTGTGCGCGACCGACGGTGACGACACGAAGACGAAGCGCCCGACCCCGGCTGCACGGGCGGCCGCCAGCAGTGAGCGGGTGCCCTCGATGTTGACCCGGGCGAAGTCGGCCGGGTCCCCGGCGAGCGACACCTTCGCGGCCAGGTGCACCACGGCTTCGACCCCGTCGACCGCGCGGGCGATCGCGGCGGCGTCGGTCATCGTCCCGGCGACGTCATGCACCCCGCGCACTCCCGAAGGACGGCGCTGGAACGTCCGGACCTCGTGCCCGGCGTCCCGAACAGCTGCGGCGGTGGCCTGCCCGAGGAACCCGCTGGCCCCGGTGACCAGGACCTTCACGGGCGGACCATCCGTCCGCGGTCTCGAACCGTGGCGCGTCGGAGATTCGTGCTCACCGACACCTCACGCCCCCGACGGCCCGTGAGGTGTCGGTGACCGCGTGAGAACGCGCCGAACGCGCCGAACGCGCCGATCACGGGCGGACCATCCGGCCGCCGGACAGCACCGAGCCGGCCCAGCGGGACAGTCGGGTGCGGTCGACCTTGGAGTTGTGCCGGATGTCGGTCGGCAGCACGGGCACGACGAGCACCGCGGCGAGTGGCACCCCGGCGGCGGCACGGACCGCGGCGGCGAGCTGCGGCGACGCCAGACCCGACCGGCGCACGGCGGGGTCGGTCTCGACGACGGCCACCACCTGCTGGGTGCCGACCGGCCCGATGCCCGCGACGCCGGCGCGTCCGACGCCGTCGACGCCCTCGATCCGCTGCTCCGGCCCCACCGGCGTGACGACCCCGTCCGGAGTCACCAGCACGTGCTGCAGCCGGCCCTCGACCCAGATCCGTCCCGCGGCGTCCAGGTGCCCGACGTCCCCGGTGCGGTGCCCGCGCGGGTCGTCGACGCCGAGGCGCGAGACCCGGTCGGTGCGCCAGAGCCGGTCGTAGTGGTCGCGCACGTGCGGTGCCGCGACGACGATCTCGCCGGTGACCCCGGGCTCGTCCGTCAGCGCACCGGTCGAGCGACCGGAACCGTCGAGCGGTGCGATGCGGACGCGGACGTTCGCTGCCGGCACCCCGACGCAGATCCCCTCGTCGTCGGATCGCCCGGCGGCACGGACCTCGTCGAGGTCGACGTCGGTCATGAGCAGCCCCTCGGTCATGCCGTAGGGGGTGTGGGCGCTGGCGTTCGGCATCAGCTCGGTCGCCGCGGTGAGCAGCGCAGCCGAGACGGGAGCCCCGGCCGACAGGAACAGCCGCACGCCCTTCAGTGCCTGGCGGTCGGCGTCGGTGAGCTCCGACGCGGTCCCGACGACGTTCGCCAGGGCCGCCGGCGACAGGAACACCACGGTGGCGTCGGCCGCGGCGACCGCGGCCGCGACCGCCTTCGCCGTCAGGGTGCGCGGCGCGGTGACGTCCATGTCGGGCGCGACCGACCGGGCGCCGAGGGCCGGACCGAGCAGCGCGAACGGTGCGAACCCGGCGACGAGCCCGGTGCCGACCCCGACGTCGTACTGGGTGGCAAGGGCGTCCCGGACGGCGCTGAGCTGCCCGTGCGTGTACACGACGCCCTTCGCCGGGCCGGTCGACCCCGAGGTGAAGAGCACGGCGGCGGGAGCGTCCGACGACGGGGCCGCCGGCAGCGCGGTGCCGTGGGCGAGACGGCGGGCACCACGTCGGGCGACGTCGACGAGCGTGTGCTCCACCCGCAGTGCCTTCCGTGCCGGTGCGGGCAGCGAGAGCGTCGCGATGCGTCGCCCCGGCCAGCCGAGGGCACGCGCGGCACCGAGCCCGGGCAGCGCGCCGATGATCCAGTCGGGTCGGGCTCCGCGGACCGCGCGGGTCAGGCCGCCGAGTCCGAGACCGGCGTCCGCGACGACGACGACCGCGCCGATCCGCACGCAGGCGTACAGGACGGCGGTCAGGTCGGCGCCGGGGGTCACCAGGAGCGAGACACGGTCGCCGCTGCGGACACCCAGGTCGTCGAGTCCGGCGGCGATCTCGTCCACCCGTCGGGCGAGCAGCCGCCACGTGATGGTGCGGGGGCCACCGGCGGCGGCCATCTCGACCAGCGCGGGTTCGTCGCGCTCGCGCAGCTCGTCGAGCCGTGCCCAGAGCGGCGGGGTCGCCGGAGCGGGCTGGCCCGGGTCCACGGTGTCGGCCTGGAGGCCCGTGGAAGCCTGGGCAGGACCGCGGCCGTCCGGCAGGCGGTCACCGAGCCAGTCGAACACCGCGCCCGCCACGTCGGCGTCGTCCGGCAGCAGGTGGCCGGCGCCCTCGAACCGGTGGACGTCGGCGTGCGGCACGCGTTCGGTCAGGTCGTCCAGGTAGCGCTCGAGGAACACCGGGTCGCGCGGACCCCAGAGCAGGAGCACCGGCACGTCGAGCGCGGCGACCCCGGCGGCGATGCGGTCGAGTTCGGGTGCGCTCCGATGCCGGGCGTCGACGGGGATGTCCGCGACGAACCCGCCGATGCCACCGCGTCGGGCGGCACCGCGGTAGGGCGCCCGGTAGCCGTCGGCGACGGCCCGCTCGAGCTTCGGGTGCGCGATGGCGAGGGTGGTCTCGAGGAATGCCGGGGTCACGACCGTCGCGCGGCCGAGCATCCCCGGACCGAGGGCGAGCCGCAACGGTGCGGGGATCGGGGCGTCGTCGGGCTGGTGCACGGCCGTGTTGCACGTCATCGCGGCGGCCAGGACGTCCGGGTGGTCGACCGCCCAACCGAGCGACACGACACCGCCCCAGTCGTGGCCGAGGGTGACGACCGGTCCGGTCAGCCCGAGTTCGTCGGTCAGGGCTCCGAGGTCCGCGACGCGCTGCGCCAGTCCCCGCTCGACGCCGGTGCGCTCCGAGAAGCCCATGTCGAGCTGGTCGACGGCGACCACTCGCCAGGCCGGGCCGCCGGCCCGGGCGACCTCGAGCGAGGTGCGGAGCACCGACCGCCACAGGTACGACCAGGTCGGGTTGCCGTGCACGCAGAGGATCGTGCCGACCGGTTCCACGCCGAGCGCGGCCAGGGACCCGGCCGTGTCGAGGAGGTGCCAGGTGCGCGCGGCGCGATCCGTTCCTCTCCCCACCGGCACGGCCGGCCCGCCGCTGGCGCGTCGCTCCGGAACCGGCGGCGTGGGCCCCGTCCGCTCTCCGGACCACGCGGGGACCGTGACCAGACGCGACCAGGCCGGGTCGAGGCCGGGCAGGGAGGGCGGCTGCGTCGCCGGAGCCGTGCTCGCGGCGACGCGGGGCAGCCGGGACCTCACCAGTGGAGTTCCATCATCGCCGTGTTGATGCCGGAACCGACGCCACCCAGGAACACGCGGTCACCGCGCCGGATGCCGCCGGAAGCGACCTCGTCGGCGAGGGTGATCGGGATCGACGCGGGGCCGACGTTGCCGAAGCGCTGGTAGGTGGTGGGGACCTTGTCGCGCGGGATGCCGATCGCCTCGACGAAGGCGTTGGTGTGCACGTCGGAGACCTGGTGCAGCACGTAGCGGTCCATGTCGGCCCAGTCGAAGTGGGCGCGGGCCTCGGTCCAGGCGGCGACGACGAGCTCCATGCCGCCCTTGAGCAGCATCTTCGCGTCCGTGAACATGCCGTCGACGCTGCCGACGCACAGGTCGTACCACTGGGTCGCCGCGCGGGTGACGCCGCCGACGATCCGGTGTCCTTCGGGGTGCAGGTCCGCCGGGCCGAGCACGGCCGCCGCGGCACCGGACCCGAGGGTCAGGCTGGCGAACTCGCTCATGAAGTCCTTGCGGTTCCGGCCGCCCTGGTTCAGGCGGTCGATGGTGTTGAGCTGCACCTGGTCGGCGTCCTCGCCGTCGACGACGAGCGCGTACTTGATCTGCCCGGAGTCGATCATGCCCGCGGCGACGCTCATGGCGTTGACGAACCCCAGGCAGGCGTTCGCGATGTCGAAGTTGATGGCGGACGACGGCAGCCCGAGACCGTGGTGCAGGCGGACGGCCACCGACGGCTCGAGGTGCGGACGGGTCACCGAGGTGTTGATGAGCAGCCCGATCTCGTCCGGACGGACCCCGGCTTCGGCCATGGCACGGCGGCCGGCATCGATCGCGGCGTCCTGGAAGGTCTGGCCCTCGCCCCAGTTGCGACGCTCGATGACCCCGGCGACGCGCTCGAGCAGCCCCATCGGCAGACGGAGTCGACGGAGGACCCCGCGGAGCTTGGCCTCGATGTCGGCCGAGGTCGTCACACGCTCCGCCGTGGTGGTCGCCACGGAGAGCAGTGAGACGTTCCGGTGCTTCGCCGTGGCGTTGCCGGGCTGCTCCGGTTCACTGCTCGATGCCTGGTCGACCGGCCGTTCCGTCATGATCGTCACCGACACATACTTCCGCATCTGGCCTGTGTGCGCGATCCGGATGCGCTGGACGGCTCCGGATCAGATGTCCTTCGGCAGCTTCCGCACCTTCGCGCGCCGCTTGCGACGCTCCGGGATCATCGACCGCATCTCCTCGAGCTTGCCGAAGCAGAGCAGGCGGTCCCCCGGCTCGAGGGCGACGCCACTGCGCGGGTTCGGGATGACGTTCGAGCCGCGGTGCAGCGTGAGGACCGTGATGTCGCGGTCCCAGAGCCCGGACTCCTTGATCGTCTTGCCGACCAGGTCGGCGTTCGTGTGCACGAGGAGCTCGGCGACGCCGTAGCCGGTCGAGACGGACAGCCGCTGGCGGACGTCGATCTCGGGGAACGCGACCTGGTTCGCGATGAAGTCGACGATCGCCCCGGCGATGTCGAGGCCGGTGGCGCGCTCGACGCCCTCGAGTCCTGGCGAGGAGTTGACCTCCATCACGAGGGGGCCGTCGTTGCCCTCGAGCATGTCGACGCCGGCGACCTTGAGGCCCATGATCTGCGCCGAGCGCACGGCCACCGCCTCGTACTCGGGCGAGAGCGTGACCTTCTCGACGGTGCCGCCGCGGTGCACGTTGGAGCGGAACTCGTCGCCCGAGGCGGTCCGACGCATCGCCGCCACGACCCGGTCACCGACGACGAGGGCCCGGATGTCACGGCCGCGGCTCTCGGCGATGAACCGCTGGATCAGGACGTTCTGCTTCGTGGAGTGCAGGGTCTCGACGATCGACTCGGCCACCTTCGCCTCGGGTGCCAGGATCACGCCGATGCCCTGCGTGCCCTCGAGGAGCTTGATGACGACGGGCGCGCCACCGACCCGTTCGATCGCCCCGCGCACGTCGTTGCGGCCGGCCACGAAGGTCGTCGCCGGCATGCCGATGTCGTGCCGCGACAGGATCTGGTTCGCCCGGAGCTTGTCGCGCGAGTTCGTGATGCCGTTCGCCGTGTTCGGCGTGTAGACGTCCATCTGCTCGAACTGCCGCACGACGGCGGTGCCGTAGTAGGTGATCGAGTTGCCGATGCGCGGCAGCACGGCGTCGTAGTCGCTCAGCAGCTTGCCGCGGTAGAGCAGGTCCGGGTCGTCGCCGGACAGGTCGATCGCGAAGCGCAGGGTGTTGAGCACCTTGACCTCGTGGCCGCGGTCGAGTGCCGCTGCGCGGAGGCGCTGGGTCGAGTACGCCTGGGGCGCACGCGACAGGATGGCGAGTTTCATCGAGGGGTTCTCCGCTGGGTCGGATCGACGGCGACGCTCCATCAAAGCATGCGGACGTGGCCACGGAGCATGCGACAGGATGGGCACATGGCCCGAGCTCCGAAGTCCTCCGACAGCGGGCTCGTCGTCGCCGGGTGGCGGGAGTGGGCGGGACTGCCGGACCTCGGCGTGCCGTGGATCAAGGTGAAGCTGGACACCGGCGCCCGGAGCTCCGCGTTGCACGCCTTCGACCTCGAGGAACTGCCCGGCGAGCGGGTCCGGTTCTCGCTGCACCCCTGGCAGGACACCGATGCCGACGCCTCCACCATCGAGTGCGACGTGCACGACCGGCGCATCGTCCGCAGCTCGACCGGACACGCCCAGGAGCGCATCGTCGTCCGCACGCGGATCGCGTTGGCCGGGCAGGTCGTCGAGTCCGAGGTCACCTTGAGCAACCGTGACCAGATGGGCTTCCGGATGCTCGTCGGTCGCGAGGCGCTCCGGCAGGGCTTCCTCGTCGATCCTGCACGGTCCTTCATGGCCGGGCGGGCTCCGAAGGAGATCCGGCGCCGCAACCGCGGTCGCGTCTGAGCGCGCCTGAGCGCTCCTGGTCACGCGGCACGGGCCGTTGCGGTGACCGGCCGACGGCCTGGAGGCGCGGTGCGGGGCCGCCACGGGCCTCCCGTCCGCCTCGACGCGCGTCCCGGGCGCGCTGGTCGGGGCGCTCGTCGGCTCAGTGACCGAGGTGGCGGCCGAGGAAGGCGAGCTGCTGGGGCGCCAGGCGGCGCCAGTAGCCGTGCGTGTGGGCGCCGGGTTCGAAGCCCCCGGCCGGAGGCGTGTCGAAGCCGTCGACGTAGGCGTGCACCGCCGGCGCGAACCCGTCACCGTTGCCGCAGTCGACGCGGACGGCGACACCGTCCAGGGCGCGCTGCCGCCCGAGGACAGTGTTCGCGCGGAAGTCCGCAGCGTCGTCGAAGGCGCCGCGAGCGGTGTCGGCGGCCGACTTCCAGAGCGCGGGGCTGATGGCCGAGACGGCCCGGACGCGCGAGGCGCCGAGGACTCCACCGAGCCGGAGGGCCCCGAAGCCACCCATCGAGTAGCCGGTCAGGGCGAGGCGGTCCGTGGCGAAGCCGCGGCGGGCGATCAGGGGCAGGAACTCGTCGACGACCATCGCGGCGGGGTCGTCCCCGTCGGCACGCCGGTGCCAGTAGCGGTTGCCGCCGTCGATCGAGGCGATCGCGAACGGTGCTCCTCCGTCGGCGACGTGCGCCGCGAGGAACCGGTCGTAGCCCAGGCTCCGCCCGAAGAACGAGGTGTGGTCGTCGCCGTAGCCGTGCAGGGCAATCGCCACAGGCAAGGGGGTGTCGGATGCCGGGGCCGCGATCGTCCACCCGACGGTGCGGCCGTTCCGAGCGGTCGAGACGAAGGTGCCGGAGGCGGTGGGGACCGCCTCGACGTCGGGGACCGTGCCGTCGGCGCCGTCCAGACCGAGGACCCGGTACAGGGTCGAGCGTCCGGGCAGCAGGCCGAGGTTGATCCCCTCGGCCACGGCTCCCGCGGCGACGACGCCCGTGCCACCGATCAGCAGGGAACGGCGGGTGATCGTGGCAGCACGCGATCGGGTCATGTGGTGGGCGCCGTTCCGTCTGGGGTGTGTTCCCGGATGAGGGACGCGGCGACGGACCGTGCCGTCGTCGTGTCGAGCGCGGGGTCGCGCAACCGCATCGCAAGGTAACCGGAGACGATGAGCAGCAGCTGGTCGGCGAGGACCTCGGCACCGGGACCGACCACCGGCACCGCCCGTGCCACGAGCCGCCGGCGCAGGGTGGTGGTCTCGAGGTCCAGGACCTCCCGGACCTCGGCGGGGGCGTCGGCGTACTCGGCGGCGGTGCCGAGGAAGGCGCACCAGCGGGAGCCCGTGGGCGTCGAGCGGTAGTCGTCGAGGGCGTCGAACACCGCCAGGAGTCGGCCCAGGTCGTCCCGTTCGGCGGCGACCGCACGGTCCCAGGTGGCGATCCAGTCCTCGTGACGACGGGTGAGGGCCGCGGCGACCAGGGACTCCTTGCTCGCGTAGCCGCGGTACAGGGTGGCCGTCGAGACCCCGGCCCGTTCGAGGACGGCGTCGATCGGGGTGGCGGCGATGCCCTGTGAGAAGAAGAGCTCCTCGGCGGCGTCGAGCAGCCGTTGCTCGGTCCCTGGACGCATCACCATGAGAGCACCCTAGGCTCTGAAAAGTGAAACGATCGTTTTCGTTACGACATCGACTGCTCCTGGTGAGCGGACTCGGCCTGATCGCCGCCACCTACGGCCTGGTGCGCCTGGCGTACGGACTGTTCCTGCCCGACGTGCAGCGCGACCTGGGGCTCCGGTCCGACGCCGCCGGGTGGGTCTCGTCGGGTGCCTCGGCGCTGTACTGCGTCGGTGCGGTCGCCGGCTTCCTGCTCGCCGCACGGATGCCCCGCGTGCTCGTCACGGTCGCGACCCTGGTGGCCGGGATCGGTGCGATCGCCATGGCGACGGCCGGCGGCTCTCTGGCGTTCGGCATCAGCGCCGTGGTCGCGTCGGCAGGTGCCGGACTCGCGTCCCCCGCCCTCGTGCGGATCGTCGCCGAGCAGGTGCCGTCGGCGCTGCTCGGTCGAGCGCAGGCGATCGTGAACGCCGGCACCGGCCCCGGGCTCGTGGGCGCCGGGGTGCTCGCCCTCGTGCTGCTGCCCGACTGGCGGACGGCCTGGGCGGCGTCCGGGGTGTTCGCCCTGGTGGTCGGAGTGCTGCTGCTCGTGGTCTCCCGCGGCGGGACTGCCGCGTCCCGGTCACCGCTGCCCGGCACCCCGTGGTTCGCGGCGCACCGAGGGGTGCTCGTGCTGGCGCTGCTGTTCGGGGCGGGGTCTGCCGTCGTCTGGACCTACGGACGTTCGGCGCTGGTGGAGGCCGGTGCGTCGGTCGTCGTCTCGGTGTCGGCCTGGATCGCGCTCGGGATCGGCGGAGCGGCCGTCGTGGTCACCGCTCGTTGGACGAACGGACTGCGCTCCCGGACCCTCTGGTCGGTCACGGCGGGTTCGGTCGCCGTCGCCGTCGTGGTGCTGGGGGCTTTGCCGCAAGCGACGGTCGCGGCACTGCTGGCGTGTGCCGTGTTCGGCTGGGGCTACACGGCGGCGACCGGGGCACTGATCGCGTGGACGACCGAGATCGATGCCGAGCGGTCGTCGGCGGGCACGTCGATGCTGTTCGTCGCACTCGTGCTCGGGCAGGCCGTCGGCGCCGCGGGTGCCGGAGCGCTCGTCGGTGCGATCGGGTTCGTCGCGACGTTCGTGGTCGGGGCAGGCGTGACCGCGGCGAGCGCCGTCCCCGCGGTGGTCCGTCGGCCGGGTGGGGTCCGTGCCGTCAGAGCAGCGGGCGGAGCTCGATCTTCCGGTTGCACGCCTGCGACGCCTGGTGCGCCACCCGGGCAGCCGTCTCGGCATCCGGGAGGTCCATGACCCAGAACCCGGCGACGTACTCGTCGACGCTCGTCGCAGGCCCGGTCGTGGCGTGCCCGGGCGCGGCGTGCCCGGGTGTGGTGTCCGCCGCGCCCTCGCGGGCGTCGACCACGGTGGCGTCGGCCGGTGCGGAGACCCCGGCGGCGAACACGATCGCATCGGCCATCCGTTGGTTGAAGGCATCGACCGCGGCGGCTTCGGCGTCGGTCGCGGAGTACGTGTTGCCGACGGCGGCGGCCTGGCCGTCGTCGATGACGTTGACGAGGAACTGCATGGCGTCTCCCCTGCTCGTTGGCGGGAGGCTACTCCTGGTCGAGCGCACCCAGTAGCGTTTCCTGCATGGGGACGACGGCGGAGTGGTCGCGACTGCCGGTGGGGCGGCACGAGTACCGGCAGGACACGGTGCTCGCAGTTGTGCTGGCCGGTGGGCTCGCGGTCACGACGTTCCTGTACGGGTCGGCCGGTACCTACGGCGACGACCAGGCCGCCTGGTGGGTCTCCGCGCTGATGATCGTCGCGAACGCCGCCCCGATCGCGTTCCGCCGACGGTTCCCGATGTCGGTGGCCCTGGTGTCGGCGGTGGCGTTCGCCGCGACGCAGCTGCTCCAGGTGCCCGAGGTCTTCCTCGTCAACTTCACGCTCTTCATCGCGCTGTACACGGTGGGCGCCTGGTGCTCCGACCGGGTTCGAGCCGAAGCAGTGCGCTGGGTCGTCATCGGCGGCATGTTCGCGTGGCTGTTCGTCGCGATCTCGTTCGGGTGGGCGTCGCCGAACGCTCTGCCGAACGACACGGACTCCCCCGTGGCGCCCTACGTCGCGATCTCGCTGCTCAACATCGTCATCAACGTGATCTACTTCGGCGCCGCCTGGTACGCCGGCAACCGCGCCTGGGTCTCCGCAGTCGCACGGCACCAGCTCGCCGAACGCACCGCCGAACTCGCCGCCGAGCGGGAGCGGTCCGCGGCACAGGCCGTCACGATCGAACGGGTACGGATCGCTCGCGAGCTGCACGACGTGGTCGCCCACCACGTCTCGCTGATGGGGGTGCAGGCGGGTGCTGCACGGCGCGTGATCGACCGCGACCCCGCGCAGGCCACCGCCTCGCTCGGGGTGGTCGAGGAGAGTGCCCGCACCGCGGTGGAGGAACTCCGGCGGATGCTCGGCACCCTGCGCTCCGACGACGACGCGGTCGGCCTCGGGACACCGCACGGCGACGGCCCGAGCACCGAGGGCATCACGCGGATCGCCGAACTGGCCGAGTCCGCCCGGGTGGCGGGCCACCCCGCCGAGTACGTCGTCGTGGGTGACGAGCGACCGGTGCCGCCGACGGTGGCCGCGGTGGCGTACCGGATCGTGCAGGAAGCGGTGACGAACATCCTCAAGCACGCCGGCCCGACCGCCCGCGCCGACGTCCGGCTGCGGTACCTGGACGACGGCGTCGAGGTGGAGGTCACGGACGACGGGCTCGGTGCCCGTGCTGCCCGGAGCACCTCCGGCAGCGGGCTCGGACACGTCGGGATGCGGGAACGCGTCGCCGCGGTGGACGGACGGATCGAGATCGGGCCACGAGCCCGGGGAGGCTACCTGGTGCGGGCATGGCTGCCGACGACCTGACCATCGTGCTGGCCGACGACCAGGAACTCGTCCGCGCCGGGTTCCGCGTGATCCTGGAGTCCGAGCCCGGGTTCCGGGTCGTGGGCGAAGCCGCGGACGGCGCCGGGGCGGTCGAGGCCGTGCAGCAGCTCCGTCCGGACGTGGTGTGCCTCGACGTGCAGATGCCGGGCGTCGACGGGCTCGAGGCCGCGCGGCGGATCGCGGCGCTGCCGGACCCGCCGGCGGTGCTCATCCTCACCACGTTCGACAGCGACGACGCGCTGTTCCAGGCGCTCGAGGCGGGAGCGAGCGGGTTCCTGCTGAAGAACGCCTCCCCCGAGCGGCTGATCGACGCCGTGCGGACCGTCGCCGCCGGGGACGCCCTGCTCGCGCCGGACGTCACGCGCCGGGTGATCAGCCGGGCGACGGCGTCGGCTGCCGCGCAGGCCTCGGCGACCACCCCCGCGACGACGGCGACGACCGACACGACTGCCACGACGGGCGACGACGCACTCGCCGCCGCCGGGCTCACCGAGCGGGAGACCGAGGTGCTGCGGCTCCTCGCCCGAGGCCTGAGCAACGCGGAGATCGCCGCCGAGCTCTACGTCGGGGACGCCACCGTGAAGACCCACGTGTCGAACGTGCTGCAGAAACTCGCACTGCGCGACCGGATCCAGGCCGTCGTCTGGGCGTTCGAGCACGGCGTCGCCGGCTGACCGAGCCGGGCCGAACCCGCACGAGCCGAACAAGCGCGCACGGTGCCGAGTTCGCAGACATGGCCGCACCGTGCGCCTTCGCTCAACCCGTGCAGCGTTGACCGCACCGTGCCCCGCCAGAACGACGCACCGAGCAACCAAACCCGCACCAGCCCAACAAGCCCGCACCGTGCCCACCACCGCACCCCACGCCCGCACCGTGCGCCTTCGTTCAACCCGTGCGGCGTTGACCGCACCGTGCGCCGCCAGAACGACGCACCGTGCAACCAAACCCGCACGAGCCGAACAAGGCCGCACCGTGCCGACCCGCACCCAGCGCTCACCCGGCCCACCGGGCCGACGCGCGCTCCTCCCCCACGCGGTGGAGCCGACCACCCACCCAAGTCCCGCCTGGCGGCGGAGGCGGGGCGTGCCTCCCGGCCAATAGCGTCGGACGCAGCGACGACCAGCGTCGCGACGAAGGGGAACGACATGCTCACCATCGAAGGGGTGACCAAGCACTTCGGCGACCGCCGGGTGCTCGACGACGTGGGGTTCACGGTCGGCAGCGGCCGCCTCACCGGCTTCGTCGGCGGCAACGGTGCCGGCAAGACCACCACCATGCGCATCATGCTCGGCGTGCTCCAGGCCGACGCCGGCTCGGTCTCGATCGACGGCACTGCGGTCCGTCCTGTCGACCGCCGCCGCTTCGGCTACATGCCCGAGGAACGTGGCCTGTACCCGAAGATGCCGGTGGCCGAGCAGATCACCTACCTGGCCCGGCTGCACGGCGTCGACAAGCGCGCCGCGACGACCCGCACCGGCGAGCTGCTCGAACGCCTCGAACTCACCGCACACGCCGGCGACCCCGTCGAGAAGCTCTCGCTCGGCAACCAGCAGCGCGTGCAGATCGCGGCGGCGCTGGCACACGACCCCGAGGTGCTCGTGCTCGACGAGCCGTTCTCAGGCCTCGACCCGATGGCCGTCGACACCGTGCTCGGCGTCCTGCGCGAGACCGCGGCCCGGGGCGTCCCGGTGCTGTTCTCGAGCCACCAGCTCGACGTGGTCGAGCGGCTCTGCGACGACGTCGTCGTCATCGCCGGTGGCACGATCCGCGCCGCCGGTCCGCAGGAGGAGCTCCGCAAGCAGGCCGGGCCCGCCGCGTGGGAGCTGCTGGTCGACGGGGACGTCGCCTGGCTCCGCGACGAGCCGGGTGTGGCCGTGCGGGAGTTCGACGGCGGGTACGCGGTCTTCGAGGCCGACGCCGCCACCGCCCAGCGCGTCCTGCAGCGTGCCGTCCAGCACGGCACCGTCGGGTCGTTCTCGCCGCGGGTGCCGCGGCTCAGCGAGGTCTTCCGGGAGGTCGTCCGATGAACAACTCCTTCGTGCAGGCCGTGCGGCTCGTCTCCGCACGTGAGATCCAGGCACGCATCCGCAGCAAGGCCTTCGTGGTCTCGGCGCTCATCCTGATCGGCATGGTCGTCGCATCGATCGTCGTCGGCGGGATCGTGAGCAAGGCCACCGCCGACGACACCACCCCGGTCGCGGTCGTCGACGGCGTCTCGCTGCCGACCACGAGCGGGCTCGACGTCACGCAGTCGGCATCGGTCGACGACGCCGAACGGCTCGTGACGAAGGGCGACGTCGACGCGGCGATCGTGCCGTCGGACGACCCGCTCGGCTACAAGGTCGTCGGGCTCGACGAGGCCCCGTCCGAGGTCGTCTCGGCGTTGAGCGTCACCCCGCGCATCGAGCTGCTCGACCCGGACGCGCTGCCGGGCGGCCTGGTCTACCTCATCGCCATCGCGTTCGGCGTCGTGTACTTCGCGTCGGCGGTGACGTTCGGCCAGTCGATCGCGCAGAGCGTCGTCGAGGAGAAGTCGACGCGGGTGGTCGAGATCCTGATGTCCGCGATCCCGGCCAGGGCGCTGCTCGCCGGCAAGGTCCTCGGCAACAGCATCATGGCCTTCGCCCAGATCGTCGCGGTGGCCGTCGCCGCCATCGTCACGTTGGCGGTGACCGGCCAGGACAACATGTTCGCGATGCTCGGCCCGAGCATCCTGTGGTTCATCGGCTTCTTCGCGATCGGGTTCGTGCTCCTCGCGTCGCTGTTCGCCGCGGCGGCCGTGCTGGTGTCACGTCAAGAGGACGTCGGCAGCGTCACCACGCCGGTGATGATGCTCGTGATGATCCCGTACTTCCTGATCATCGTCGCGTACGACAACCCGACGATCCTCGGCATCATGTCGTACGTGCCGTTCAGTGCCCCGATCGGCATGCCGATGCGGATCTTCCTGGGGACGGCCGAGTGGTGGGAGCCGATCCTGTCGCTCGTCATCGTCGCCGCTTCGGTGGTCGCGGTCGTGGTCATCGGTGCCCGCGTCTACGAGAACGCACTGCTCCGCACCGGCAGTCGCGTGAAGCTGTCGGAGGCGCTGCGCGGCTGACGCCGGCAGGCCCGGCAGACCCGGCAAGCCCGGCAGGCCCGGCGGGTTCGGACTGGAGGCCCGCCCCACGTGAGCAGATCTGCTCACGCGGGGCGGGCCTCCAGTCCGTTGCCCGGCGCCGGTCAGGCGGTCAGGGTCGCGAAGGCGGACCGGTGCCAGACCAGCGGGTTGTGCGCGAAGTCGGACATGAGCCCGAGCACCCGGAGCACCACGATGTCGTGGTCGCCGGCCGGGTAGGTGTGCTCGACCGAGCACTCCAGCCAGATCGGGGCCCCCTGCAGGAACACCGCACCCGTCTCGGCGACCGTCGTGTCGACACCGACGAAGCGGATCGACTTGTCACGCGAGGCGAGCTGCCGGGTGACCTGCGCGTGCCCCTCACCGAGGATCGAGACACCGATCGTGCCGGCGTCCCGGAGCACCGGCCACGTGGTCGACGTGTGCTGCACCGCGAACATCACGAGCGGCGGGTCCTGCGAGACGCCGACCGTGAACGAGGAGGCCACGAGCACGGTCGGTTCGCCGTCCACGACGGCGGAGAGCGCGGCGACGCCGCACGGGAACCCGGAGAACGCCTGCTTGAGCGCGGACAGGTCCGGGGCCTCGGTGGAGTAGGGGCTGATCATGACGCGGTTCCTTCCTGGTGGACGGCGGCCGCACCGAGGACGACGTCCTGCCAGCGGGCGAGCCACACGTCGGTCGATGCGGGGTCCGAGTACTGCTTGTCGTTGAGGTACAGGGCGGGTGCGACGACGGTCGCGCCGAGTTCGACCAGCACCGGCTTGAGGAAGACCTCGGGGGCGAGGGCATGGGCCGGGCCGGCGCCGAGCATGAGCGGCACCGCGACGACGCCGGCGAGTCCGTCGCCGGTGCCGAACTGGTCGAGGAACAGCTTGAGCACGCCGGTGTAGGTCGCCTTGAACGTCGGCGACGCGACGACGACGAGGTCCGAACCGGCGACGGTCCGGACGGCGTCCGACACGGCGGCGTCACCCCAGCCGAGCAGGCCGGCACCGAGGTCGATGACGTCGACGACGTGGTCGGGGGCGCGGCCGGTGAGCCGTTCGAGCACGACCGTTGCGGCGTCGAGCGTCCGTGAGGCCGGCTTGGGGTTGCCGGCGACGACGGTGGTGATCATCGGGGTGCTCCTGTCGGTGGGCGGGTGGTGGGTGCGGGGGTGTTCTTGGAGCGTGTGGTTCGTGCAGCGGGTCGTTGGTGCAGTCCACCGCTCGTTCGTTTCGCCGCCGTGCCGCGTCCGTATCGGGTGGGTTACGCCAGCTGGCCCTGCCCCGTGGCACCCGAATGTCCCGGTCAGCGGGGCTGCGCCTCCGGGTCTCCCGGCCATTCCGCCAGGCACGGTCCTCGCTGACCGCGCCGAATTGTGAGAGCGCCGTTTCCGGAAGTCGCCTCGGATGGGTCCGGCGTGTTTCGCCCCGCCGTCGCCGGCCCGTCACCGCCCGGATCCGCCCCTCCTCGCGGGTCGGTGGCGCAGTCGTCCGCCCCGGATCGGCGGGGCGGACGCCCCTCGGCGTCGGGCGTCGCAGGTGGCCTAACACCAGCGAAACAAACGCCTAACAGGACCGTTACCGGGCGACCGCCTGCCGGTGCCCCGCGGCCGTTACATTCGCATCAGCCCCACTGCAGCGGCCGGCGTCACCGGCGATCCGCCGCCCCGCCGCCGCCCGGTCCGGCTCCCTGCACGTCCTGCCCCGCTCCGCGGGGCCTTCGTCGTACCCGCCGCAGCTCCCCCGTCCCCGCTCCGGCTCCCCGTCCCCGCACCTTCCCTGCTCCACCCGTCCAGGAGGTCCCCGACCGATGTCGTCCCCCGCACCGTCCCGAACGCGTCCGTCGCGTCCCGCGCTCCTCGCCGCCGCACTCGCCGGCGTGCTGTTGCTGTCCGCCTGCTCCGCCACCTCGACCGCGTCGACGAGTTCCGGTGACGACACCGCCGGTGTCGAGCACGCCACGAGCCAGATCAAGGCCGCCAGCGTCGACCCCGAGTTCACCTTCGAGGGCGCTCGCTTCGACATGTCGGGGATCGCCGGCAAGACGATCTTCAACATCCCGAACTCGTCCGCCGTCCCCTTCATCACCGCGGTCGACGAGGCCGGCGAGAAGGTCGCCGAGCAGTACGGCGCGAAGTGGATCGAGTACACGAACCAGGGCACGCCCACCGAGCACTCCGCCGGCATCGACCAGGCGATCAGCCGCGGAGCCGACATCATCGTGCTGGCGCAGGGCGTCAACGGCGAACTGATCGTCCCGGCACTGAAGCGTGCGAAGGCAGCGGGGATCCCCGTGCTGATCAGTCACACCTACCAGACCGGGCAGGCACTGCCGGACCAGCTGCAGGACCTCGTCGCCGCGCAGGTGACCGCCCCGTTCCACGAAGCCGCGAAGCTCAACGCCGACTGGGCCATCAAGGAGACCAAGGGCCAGGGCGACGTCCTCATCATCACGTCGTCCGAGGTGCCACCGTCCGACGGCATCGTCAAGGCGATGCAGGACGAGTTCGAGGCGCAGTGCGACGGCTGCAAGGTGAAGGTGACGAACATCCCCGTCGCCGACTGGGCGACGAAGATCTCGTCGACCGTGCAGTCCGCCGTGCAGTCCGACCCGAACCTCGACTACGTCCTGCCGGTCTACGACTCGATGACGCTGTACGTCGAGGCCGGCGTGACCGCTGCAGGCAAGACCGGCCAGGTCTTCACCTCCTCGTACAACGGCACCCCCGCGGTGCTGAAGATCCTGCAGGAGGGCAGCGTCCTCACGATGGACATCGGCGAGAACATGGAGTGGCTCGCCTACGCGACGCTCGACCAGGCCGGCCGTGTCCTGACCGGCACGCCGATCATCGAGGACGGCGACGAGAAGACCCCGCTGAAGGTCTTCACGAAGGACAACGTCGACGAGACCGGCACGCCGCCGGCGCCGAGCAAGGGCTACGGCGACGCGTACAAGACCGGGTACGAAGCGATCTGGGGCGCGGCCGAGTGACCGCCACCCGGGAGGCACGGCTCGGCTCCGCGTCGTCGGCTGCGGTCGTCGGGTCCGGTGCGGACACCGCGTCCGGTGCGGACCCCGCGTCCGTCGCGGACACCGCGCCGGTCCTGCGGATCAGCGGGCTCACGAAGCGCTTCGGCGGGCTGACCGCGCTCGACGACGTCGACCTCGAGGTCCTGCCGGGTCAGGTGCACGCACTGCTCGGCGAGAACGGCTCCGGCAAGTCGACCCTCATCAAGATCCTGTCCGGCACGTACGCGCCGGAACCGGGCGCGACGATCGAGGTCCGAGGCGCCCGGCTGCCCCTGCCGGTGCCTCCCGGGTACTTCCGCCGCGTCGGGATCAGCTTCGTCCACCAGGACCTCGCACTCGTGCCGTCGCTCGGCGTGACCGAGAACCTCCGGCTCGCGACCGTGGTGGCCGGGCGCGGACCCTTCGTCCGCTGGGGCGCCGAGCACCGTGCCGCGGCCGAGCTGTTCGCGCGGTACGGGGTGGACATCGACCCACGAGCACGGATCGACGAACTCACCGACACCCAGAAGGCCCTCGTCGCGATCCTGCGGGCAGTCGCCGAGCTGGGCGACGACCGGGCGCTCATCGTGCTCGACGAGCCGACGGTCTTCCTGCCGAAGGAGGACGCCGACCTGCTGTTCCGCGTCGTGAAGGACCTCGTCGCGGACGGCCGCACCTCGGCACTGCTGGTGTCGCACGACATGTCCGAGGTCCTCCAGCACGCCGACCGGGTCACCGTCCTGCGGGCCGGCCGGGTCCAGGCGCACCGGGACACCGCCACGACGACGGCGGACGAGCTCGTCTCCCTCATCGTCGGACGCGGACTGGACGGTCCCGCCGCCAGGACTCCGCGCCCGGCGACCACCGGCGACGCCGTCGTGACGGTGCGGGACCTCCGGGTCGGTGTCGTCGACGGTCTGTCCTTCGACGTCGCGGACGGCGAGGTCGTCGGCATCACCGGGCTCGCCGGTTCCGGTGTCGAGGACGTGCTGCCCGGCCTGTACGGCGCACGGCCCGCGACCGGCTCGCTCGCCGTGCGGCGCGACGGGGCGACGCCCGCGCCGGTCGACCTGGCACGGGTGACGCCCGGCTCCTCGATCGCCCGCGGCGTCGTGTACGTCCCCGCGGACCGCAAGCGCGAGGGCGGAGCGCTCACCCTGTCCGTCGAGCAGAACGTCACGCTCCCCGTCCTCGGGAAGCTCCGCGGGCTGCTCGGCCTGTCGCCAGCGCGGGAACGCGCCCACGTCGCGGGACTCGTCCGCGACTACGACGTCCGGCCCGCCGACCCGGCCGCCCTGTTCGGGACACTGTCCGGCGGCAACCAGCAGAAGGCCGTCCTGGCCAAGTGGATGCAGGACGACCCGAGGCTCGTGCTGCTGCAGGAACCGACCCAGGGTATCGACGTCGGGGCCCGCGCCGCGATCTTCTCGATGCTCCGCCGGAGTGCGGAGCAGGGCGTCACGATCGTCTGCGCCTCCACCGACTACGACCAGCTCGCGCAGGTGTGCGACCGCGTCGTCGTCCTCGCCCACGGCCGCGTGCACGACGTGCTGACCGACGACCGGATCGACCGCGACGTCATCGCGGCTGCCGTCGTGGCGAGCCTCGTCGACGACGACGCCCCGGCGGCCCCCGCCGTGCCCTCCTCCCCCGATGCCTCCTCCGCAGTCAAGGAGAACGCCTGATGTCCACCACCGCCGACCCCGTCCTCGAGACCTCGATCGTCCGTCCGACCCGCCCGCGCTTCTCGTGGGGGCACACCGAGCGGTACGCGCTGCTCGGCGCCTGGCTCGTCATCGTCATCGCGTTCAGCATCGCGCTGCCCGACACCTACCCGACCCTCGGCAACCTGCAGAACATCCTCGGGTCCCAGTCGGTGTTGCTCATCCTGGCGCTCGGGTTCCTGTTCCCGCTCACCGCGGGCGAGTTCGACCTCTCCGGCGCCTCGACGATGTCGCTCTCCGCCATGACCATCGCCGTGCTCAACGCGAAGATGGACGTCCCGCTCGTGCCCGCGATCGCCGCCGGCCTGGTCATCGGCGTCGTCGTGGGTCTGGTCAACGGCCTGCTCACCGTCGGGTTCCGCATCGACTCGTTCATCGTCACCCTCGGCACGTCGACGTTCATGATCGGGATCATCCAGTGGATGAGCGCGTCGTCGTCGGTGACGGGCATCGACCCGGCGCTCGTGCAGGCCACCGTCGGGTGGCGGGGCCTGGCGGGCCTGCCGCTCGCGTTCGTCTACGGCCTGATCGCCACCGTCGTCGTCCTGGTCGTGCTGAGCGCCACCCCGGTCGGCCGGCGACTGCTGTTCGTCGGCACCGGCCGCACCGTCGCCGAACTCTCCGGGCTGAACGTGCGACGGCTGCGGGTCGGCGCGTTCGTCGGCGCCGGGCTCACCGCCGCGGTCGCCGGAGTCGTGTACGCCGGCACCCTCGGTGGCGCCGACCCGTCGAGCGGACAGTCGTTCCTGCTCCCCGCGTTCGCCGCCTGCTACCTCGGCGCGACCGCGATCGTCCCGGGGCGCTTCAACGCGATCGGCACCTTCATCGCCGTGTACTTCCTGTTCTCCGGAGTCGTCGGCCTGCAGATGCTCGGCGCCGACAACTTCGTGCAGCAGCTGTTCTACGGCGGCGCCCTCATCGTCGCCGTCGCCGTGTCGCAGACCATCCGGCGGCACTCCGTCGCGACCGCCGCCAAGGCCGCCGCGAAGCGTTCCTGACCCCGCTCCCCCGTTCGCCCCTCCCTCGACACCCACCACAGAAAGCGAGTCCCCCATGGACATCGGAGTCTTCATCCCGATCGGCAGCAACGGCTGGCTCATCTCCACCACCTCGCCCCAGTACAAGCCGTCGTTCGACCTCAACCTCGAGATCGTGCAGAAGGCCGAGTCGTACGGCTTCGACTTCGCCCTCTCGATGATCAAGCTGCGCGGCTTCGGCGGCCCGAGCGGCTTCTGGGACGAGAACCTCGAGTCCTTCACCCTGATGGCCGGTCTCGCTGCCCGCACCGAGCGGATCCGCCTGTTCGCGACGACCGCCGTCCTGACCATCCCGCCGGCGATCGCGGCACGCATGGCGGCGACGGTCGACTCGATCTCGCACGGCCGCTTCGGGCTGAACCTGGTCGCCGGGTGGCAGAAGGCGGAGTACGACCAGATGGGCCTCTGGCCGGGCGACGAGGTGCACTTCAAGCGCCGCTACGCCTACCAGACCGAGTACATGCAGGTGATGAAGGAGCTGTGGGAGACCGGCCGGAGCGACTTCCACGGCGAGTACTTCCAGATGGACGACTGCCGGATGCTCCCGCGGCCGACGTCGCACATCCCGATCGTCTCGGCCGGCCAGTCGTCGCAGGGCATGGCGTTCGCCGCGGAGTACTCGGACTACAACTTCTCGATGGGCGTCGGCGTGAACACCCCGACCGCCTACGCCGAGCAGAACCAGGCGCTGCTCGAGGCCCGCGAGAAGACCGGCCGCGACGTCGGCTCCTACGTGCTCTTCATGGTCATCGCCGACGAGACCGACGAGGCCGCCCAGGCGAAGTGGGAGCGGTACAGCGACGGGGTCGACGTCGAGGCGATCGCCTGGATGACCGGCCAGGCACTCACCGACGCCGAGGGCGAGGAGGGCAACACGGCGAAGCGGATCTCGCTGCCCGAGGGCGCCGTGAACATGAACATGGGCACGCTCGTCGGCTCCTACGAGCACGTCGCGGCGATGCTCGACGAGGCCGCCGGGGTCGAGGGCACGAAGGGCATCATGCTGGTGTTCGACGACTTCCTGCAGGGGATGGACGACTTCGGCACCCGCATCCAGCCGCTGATGCGCACCCGCGAGGGCGTCGCTTCCGCTGCTCCGAGCGCGGTCACCGCATGAGCGCCGCAGCGAGCCGTCCGGTCATCGAGGTCGCGGTCGTCCAGGCCGGCGAGGTCCCCGCCGACCACGACGTCGCCCTCGACGAGCTCATCGCCCTGTTCGAGGAAGCCGCCGTCGGCGCCGACCTCGTCGTCTTCCCCGAGCTCTGCACCACGCCCTACTTCTGCGGTGTGGTCAACGACAGCCGGAAGTCCTGGGCACAGCCCGTCCCCGGTCCGGCGACCGCCCGCTTCGCGAGTGCGGCGAAGCGTCTGGGCACCGCCGTCGCCTTCGGTCTCTACGAGGACGCCGGTGGGGCCCAGTACAACAGCGCGGTGCTCATCGACGCCGACGGCACGCTCGTGCCGGGCACCGACGTGCACGGCGACCGTGTGGCGTCGTACCGGAAGACCTCGATCCCGACGAACGCGATCTCCGACGTCGACGAGAAGCACTACTTCGAAGCCGGTTCCGGACCGGTCGTGTTCGACGCGCTCGGCACCCGCTTCGGCATGCTCATCTGCTACGACCGGAGCTTCCCGGAGTACTGGCTCGCGTCACGGGCCGCCGGCGCCGAGGTGATGCTCGTGCTCGTGTCCTCGATGGGCTTCCGCGAGACCCTGTTCACCCAGGAGCTGCAGGTCCGCGCGCTCGAGACCCAGACGTGGGTCCTCGCCCCGAACCGCGGCGGCGAAGAGACCGTCGACGGCAAGACCGTCAGCTACTTCGGTCGGTCCTCGGTCGTCTCACCACGGGGTGACCTGGTCGTCTCGGCCCCCGCCCACCAGGCGGGGCCGATCATCCGGGCCACCATCGACGTCGGCGAGGTCACGGCAGCCCGCCGGGACTTCCCGCTCGGACGTGACCGGCAGCCCGGGGTGTTCCGGTACCTCGCCGACGCCCACGCAGCGGCGGCGGTCCCCGCGTGACGGACGTCGCCGCCCTGGTCCGCGGCACCATCGCACCGCAGCTCGACCGCGCGCTGGCCGCGAGCCGTGCGAACCCGTTGCCCGCCGCCCCGTCGGCGCTGCCCGCGGAACCGGCCCACAGCGCGCAGCTGTTCGGCCGGCTCCTCGACGCAGCGGTCGACGGGGCCCCGGCACCGACCGCTGCCGGGCCGGACGACGACCTGGCGGCGTCCCGGGCGGCCACCGACCCCGCCGCCGCCTCGGTCGTCGAGCTCCTCGCCGCGTACCGGTCCGGCACCACGACCCCGTCCGAGGTCCTCGCCGCACTCGCCCCGCACTGGACGAGCGACGACGTCTGGTCCGATGCCGTCCTGCGCCTGGTGCAGGGGGCCGAGGAAGCCGCCGCCGAGTCCACCCGCCGCTGGGCGGACGACGACGCCCGGCCGCTCGAGGGGATCCCGTTCGCCGTGAAGGACATCATCGACGTCGAAGGGACGATCGTCACGAGCGGCTCACTCCAGACCGGTGACCGTGTGGCCCCGGCCGACGCCACCGTCGTGGCCCGGCTCCGCTCCGCCGGCGCGATCCCGGTGTTCACCGCGGCCACCACCGAGTTCGCCTGCGGCGGGCCGCACAACGCCCGGTACGGCGCCGTGCGGAACCCCTGGGACCCCGAGCGCTGGACGGGTGGCTCCTCGACGGGGTCGGGTTCCGCACTCGCCGCCCGGATCGTCCCGCTCGCGCTCGGGTCGGACACCGGCGGGTCGATCCGCGTGCCGTCCGCCCTCTGCGGGACCACCGGGATCAAGCCGACGTACGGGCTCGTGCCGCGCACCGGGGTCGCGAGCCTGTCGTGGACCCTCGACCACGTCGGACCGATGGCACGCTCCGCGGAGGACCTCGCGCTCGTCCTGCGGGTCATCGCAGGCTCCGACGGCCAGGACCCGACGACGTTCCCCACCGTCCCGCTCATCGAGGCCGCGCCGGAACGGGTCGAGGGGCTCCGGATCGGGGTCCCGCTCGGCTGGTTCACCGAACGCGTCGACCGTGCGGTGCTCGATGCACACGCCGCGGCGGTCGAGCGGTTCCGCGAGCTCGGTGCGACCCTCGTACCGATCGAGTTCGACGACCTGGAGTCGATCGACTCGGAGTGCTGGACGGTGTTCTACGGTGAGCTCGCCGCGAACCAGGAGGCCAACGCCGGCACGGCCGACCTGTTCGACGCCGGGACCCGCGCCCGGTTCGACGTGTCGTTCCTGCCGACCGCTGCCGACTACCTCCGGGCACTCCGCCGCCGCCCGCTCGTGCAGGCCGCGATGGTCACCCGGATGGACGAGGCCGGCGTCGACGTGGTGCTCACCCCCGGGATCGGCGCCACCGCCCCGCGACTCGACGACCTGACGATGTCGGTCGACGGCGAGCGCTTCAACCTGCACGACGTCATCCCCCGGAACACCCGGCTGTTCGACTACGTGGGGTTCCCCGCGCTGATGATGCCGGCGGGCACCGCGCCGGACGGTCTGCCCGTCGGCGTGCAGCTCGTCGCGCGGCCGTGGGACGACCGCCTGGTACTGTCCGCAGCGGCCGCCTTCCAGCGGACCACGACGCACCACCGCAGGGTGCCGTCGTCGTCCGCCGTGCGAGGGCCGAGCGATCGGTAGCCGCACCGTCGACGAGGGCGCCGCCCGGCGACGCGCCTGGCAGGTGCTCTGCGCGTCGAGCCTCAGCGTCGTCCTCGTCTTCATCTCCTCGAGCGCACTCCTCATCGCGCTCCCCGACGTCAGCCGTGACCTCGACGCCAGCGCCGTGCAGTCCAGCTGGGTGCTCCTCAGCTACATGCTCACCACGACCACCCTCATCCTGGTCTTCGGGCGCATCGCCGACCTCGTCGGTCGTCGCCGCCTCTACATCGCCGGGATCCTCGTCTTCCTGCTCGCCTCACTCGCGTGCGGCTTCGCCCCGGACGCGGCGGTGCTGCTCGGCGCCCGACTCGTGCAGGGTGTGGGCGCGGCGGCGATCGTCACCAACACGACCGCGCTGCTCACCGATGTCTTCCCGGAGTCGATCCTGTCGCTCGGCCTCGGTCTGAACGCGACCGTCGCCGCGGTGGGGCAGGTCATCGGTCCGGTCGTGGGCGGCCTGGTCGCCGAGTCGTTCGGGTGGCGCTGGATCTTCCTCGCCGGTGTGCCGATCTCACTGGCCGGACTCATCTGGTCGCTCCGGCTGATCCCGCACAGCACGCGTCCCCGTTCCGGCGAGCGCCTCGACGTACCGGGGTCGGTCCTGTCCGTCGCCGCCGTCGGACTGCTCGTCGGTGCGGTCTCGACCGGCGGCTCGGTCGGCTGGTCGGCCGTGCCCGTCGTCGCGATGACCGCCGGCGCGGTCGTGCTCGGCGGTGTGTTCGTGTGGACCCAACGCCGGGTCACGCACCCCCTGGTCGACCCGGCGATCTTCCGCGACCGCACCACCATCACCCTGTTCTCCGCCGCCGGGCTGTGCGCCCTGTCCAGCTACGCACTGGTCCTGCTGGCTTCCCTGTCGTTCCAGGCGGTCGACGGCAAGGACGCCGTCGACGCCGCCCTCTGGGTGCTGCCCACGCCGATCGGCACGACGGTCGCGGCGGTGAGCGCCGGGTTCCTCGCCCGCCGGGTCGCCGCGCGGACGCTGTCGACCATCGGCATGCTCCTCATCGCGCTCGGCGCCGCGGTGCTCGCGGTGTCCCTCGCCGACGGCGACGCCTACGCCGTCACCGCCACCGGCCTCGGCGCCGTCGGGGTCGGCACGGGCGTGTTCATGACGCCGAGCACGTCGGCACTGATGACCCGCGTCCCGGAGCACCGCCGCGGCATCGCGAACGCCATCCGTTCGGCCCTGCAGAACGCCGGTTTCCTGTTCTCGACGGCGCTCGGCCTCGCGATCGCGACGGGCGGCCTGTCCGCGGCACAGGCGGCTGCGGCCTACGACGGCAGCCTGCTCAGCCTGCCGTCCGGCGACGTCCAGGTGTTCGTCGACGGCGTCCGCGCCGCGGCGCTGACGTTCGCCGGCTGCGCGGCCCTGGGGGCGCTCATCGTCGCGTTCGGTCCGTTCGGGCCTCCCGACCGGGAGGCGCCACTCCGGCCCGACAGGTCGGGGCCGATCCCCGAGCCGGGGGCGTCCACGTGACCGTCCCCACCCTGGCAACGACCACCCACGACGGAAGCAGGACGCCATGACCGACGACCACCAGGACTACGCGGCAGCCGGCTTCACCGGCACGCTCCGCCCAGGACGACGCGCTGCGCTCGTCGTGGTCGATCCGGTCCGCGCCTACGTCGACCCCGACTGCGGGCTCTACGCCGGCGTCGAGGAACCCGTCGAGCGGATGCGGGAGCTCACCACCGCTGCCCGCGCCGCCGGGGTGCACGTGGCGATCACGACGATGGCGCTCTCCGCCGACGGGTCCAACGCCGGCGTGTTCTTCCGCAAGGTGCCGGCACTCGCCGCGTACTTGCCCGGCGCGTCCACCGGAGCGTTCGTCGACGGGCTCGAACCGCTCGACGGCGACACCCTGGTGCCCAAGCAGTACCCGAGCGCGTTCTTCGGCACGTCGCTGGCCGCCGACCTCGTCGCCCGCGGCGTCGACACGCTCTTCATCGCGGGGCTGTCGACGAGCGGGTGCATCCGCGCGACGGCCACGGACGCCATGCAGCACGGGTTCGTCCCGATCGTCGTGCGCGAAGCCGTCGGCGACCGGTTGCCGAGCGTGCACGAGGCCAACCTGTTCGACATCGCCGCCAAGATCGGCGAGGTCTGGCCCATGGACCAGGTGCTCGAGCACTGGGACGCGGCATGAGCACCACGACGCGCATCGAGGCGCCGGTCCGGGGCCGGCCGCGGAGCGCTGCCGTCGGCGAGTCCGTGTACACCGCGTGCGTCGAGATCCTGGCCGAGGGCGACCCTCGCGCGTTCACGATCCGGGCCGTCGCCGACGCGGCCGGCGTGGGTGCGGCGACGATCTACCGGCGGTGGTCGAGCAAGGAGGTCCTGCTCACCGAGACCGTGATCCGGTTGATGGAGGAGCACATCCCGACGGTGCAGGACGCCCCGATCGCCGAGGGTGTCCTCGGGCTCACCCGGGGATGGGTGCACGCCCTCGTCGCGACGCCGGTCGGTCGGGCGCTCCCGCTCATCGTGGAGACCGCGTCGCACGAGCCGCGGGTCGCCGAGGCCGTCGCCGAGTGGCACCTGGACCGGCGGCTGCGGGTGAACGCGATGCTGCAGCGGGCGATGGACGCGGGCGACCTGCGACCGGACGTCGACCTCGGCATCGCCGTGGACCTGCTCGGCGGGCCGACGTTCTACCGGCGCGTGTTCGTCTCGCTCGACATCCAGGCGCCCGACTACCCGGTGCGGCTGGCCCGGGAGTTCCTGCGGTGGGCCGGTTGGACCGGCGACCTGTCGACGGTGGGGGTGACCTCGTGACCGGGACCGTGCCGGAGGGGTTCGCCCCGTCCGCTGCCTGGACCGACATGGGGGTCGGGACGACACCGTCGGCACCGGGTCACTGGATCGGGTTCAACCGACGCTCCGACGCGGCCCGCCAGGTGTCCGACCTGATCCGGGCCGACATCGTCGCGGGGCGGTTCACCGGGCCGCTGCCCTACGAGTGGGAGCTGCTCGACCTGTACGGCACGACGCGGAACGTCCTGCGGGCTGCCCTCGCGTTGCTCAAGGAACAGCGGCTGCTGACCCGTGCGCCGCGATCGGGCACGTTCGGTGTGCGGCCCGTCGCCTCGGTGAGCCTGGCCCGCACGTCCGACGAGGTCACGATCTACGGCGAGACGGCCGGCGGCAGCGTGTTCGAGTCGCCCCGGCTCAGCATCGTGCACCTGTGCGTGCAGCAGGTGACCGCGCCGGAGACCGTCCGGCGCAACCTG
This sequence comes from Curtobacterium sp. MCLR17_042, assembly GCF_003234695.1. Taxonomy (NCBI): domain Bacteria; kingdom Bacillati; phylum Actinomycetota; class Actinomycetes; order Micrococcales; family Microbacteriaceae; genus Curtobacterium; species Curtobacterium sp. MCLR17_042. The sequence continues at coordinate 79,225 of NZ_QKTD01000007.1, read as the reverse complement.
CAGATGACCGGCAGCAGCGCCTTCTTCGTCGAGAGCCTCATCTCGTTCGACGGCGAACCGAGCCGGGTCCGGACGAGCTGGGTCCCGCACGAGCGGTTCCCCGACCTGGTCGCCGAACCGCTGACCGAGTACGTGCCGGACGTGCTCGTCAGGAAGGCCGGCGCGCGGCCGGAGGCACGACGGTTGCTCCTGAGCACCGTGAACGCCGACCAGTGGACGGCCGACCTGCTCGACATCGATCCCGGCCAGGCGATCTTCCACATCGAACGGCTGATGTGCCTGGCCGACGGGACACCCGTCGAGTACGGGTTCTCGCGGTACCGCGGTGACCGGGCGGTGATCGACTCCCGGATCACGTGAGGCCCGGGCGGGGATCGTCAGTCCGTGCGCACCGAGAAGACGTCGCCCGGCTGGCAGCCGAGCACCTCGCACAGTCGGGTGAGGGTGGAGAACCGGATGGCGCGGGCCCGGTTGTTCTTGAGCACCGAGAGGTTGACGACGGTCACGCCGACGCGGTCGGCGAGCTCGGTCAGGGTCATCCCCCGCTCGGCCAGCAGGTCGTCGAGGTGGCAGACGACCGCGTGGCCGTCCTCCTGTTCCGGGGGCATCAGACCAGCCCGGCCTGGTCCCGCACCATCCGCTGCGAGGCGGTGAGCGCGAACCGGAAGCAGACGACGACGAGCAGGCCGAGGTACACGGGCAGGAACTGGTGGTCGACCACCGGCGTGGGCAGGTACCCGTCCCATCCGAGCCCGGACACGACCCAGTTCCACCCCATCCGGCGGACGAACGACGGCAGGAACCCGGCGGCCAGCACCGCGCCGGCGAGCCAGTCGAGGATCCGGGTGGTCGAGCGGTCGAAGAGCCCGCCGCGTGAGATCTTCCAGGCCACCGCCGCGACCAGGGCGATGAGGGCGCTGACGAGCAGGACCTCCAGGGCGTCGCCGACGCGGATGTACCCGATCGCACCACCCGGCACGTCGGCGATCGGTGCTCGGAGCACGAGCTGGTCGGACGTCACGGTCGCACCGCCCGGAGGCTGCGGGACGGCACTGGTCTCACGGATCCGGACCGGCACGGCCACGGTGCCCGAGGCGATCGAGTGGACGAGCAGGTCGACGTACCGCCACACGACGATCGCGATGCCGATCGCGCACGAGACGACGTAGGCCAGGTAGGAGTTCCGCCCGCGGGGCGGTTCGTAGACGGGCGTGGTCATGGCTGCTTCCCCTGTCGATCATCGATACCATCGAATTTCGATGCAACGATAAACGATAGGTCCGGTGCCGGCAACCCCTACAGCAGCCCGAAGGCCGCCTGCATGCCCAGGCTCGTCCCCGCCACCAGGACCCAGAGCGCGATGCCGAGCAGCATCGGCCGGAACCCGGCTCGGCGGAGCGCGGCGAAGTCCGTCGAGCAGCCGATCGCGGCGAGCGCCACCGTGATGAGGAACGAGGCGGCGGTCGCGAACCCCGGCGCCACGGACGCGGGCAGGACCCCGACCGTCCGGAGCAGCACCACCACGAGGAACCCGATCAGGAACCACGGCACCAGCCGGAACACACGGAACCCGCGACCCGGCCCCGAGGCGGGGGTGAGCTGCTCGCGGGAGGCGCGGCGGGCCTCCAGTCCGGCCAGCCCGATGACGATCGGGATGATCATCAGGGTGCGCACCAGCTTCACGACGACCGCGGTGTCGGTCGCCTGGCGGCCGTATACGGTCGCGGTGGCGACGACGGACGACGTGTCGTTCACGGCGGTGCCCGCGAAGACGCCGAAGGCGTGCTGGCTGAGGCCCAGGGCGTGCCCGAGCAGCGGGAAGGCGAAGACGGCCGCGATGTTGCAGAGGAAGATCGTCGACATCGCGTAAGCGACGTCCGCACTGACCGCACCGATGACGGGTGTCACGGCGGCGATCGCCGAGGCGCCGCAGATGCCGGTCCCGACGCCGATCAGGGTGCGGAGTGCGCCCGAGACCCGGAGCAGCCGGCCGATCCCCCACGCGGCCACCAGGCAGACGACGAGCGTCGCGAGCATCACCGGCAGGGTCTCACCGCCGATGCGCAGGACCTCGCCGATGGACAGCTGCGCGCCGAGCAGGACCACGGCGAACTGCAGGACCCGGCTGGACGAGAACTTCACGCCGGGAGCCAGCGCGGCGAGTGTGCCACCGGTGCGGCGCCGGACGAGCCACCCCACGACGGCACCGATCAGGACGGCGGGGACGGGACCACCGACGACCGGGACGACCCGGCCGACGAGGGTGGCGACGATGCCGATCGCCACGGCGAGGGCGACACCGGGTGCGGCGGCACGGACGGACTGCATGGGAACAGCATGTCGCGCTCGCGGACGATCGGTGGCCGCGACGGGCAGGATGGCACGGTGGAGTACTCGGGGGAACGGTGGGTGCAGCGGCTGCGCGACGGGGAGATGCCGAAGCGGGGGCCGGTGCTGCTCGCGGCGGTCGTCACCACGGCGGTGGGGCTCGCCGCGCTCGTCGCCGAGTTCGCGTTCCCGGAGTTCCTGCGCGGCATCGACAACGCCCGGACGCAGGGGTCGTTCGTGCTGTGGCCGATCGTGGTCGCCGGGATCGGGGTGCTGCTGGCCGTGTCGACGCTGTCCGCCGGGCGAGGTGACCGCCGGACGCTCGCGCGCATCGGAGCGGGCCGGGCACCTCGGTTCCACCTGCCCGTGCTGACGTCCGGCCTGCGTACCTCCGACGACTTCCCGAAGCCCCGCCCCGAGGTCTGGACCGTCGACGAGTTCGGCCTGCACGCGTGGGCACCGTCACGGGACGCGCCGGTGTTCGACCTGCCGTGGGCGCGCATCCGACGGTTCTCCATCGCGACGAGGGAGTCCCGCGGCCAGCGTGCCGACTTCGGCGTCTGGATCACCACGACCGACGGTGACGACGTGGTCGTGCAGCCGCGGTCTGCCCTCGGACGTGGGTTCGAGGCCGGACCGGACAAGCTCGACACCCTCGTACGGGTCCTCCGCACGCTGCAGCGGGAGCTCGGCCCGGACTCGGTGCCAACCGACCGTCACTGAGCGGGCGGGGTGTCCCCCGTCATCTCGACGCGGCCGGTCTCGTCGTTCCAGGTGAAGGTGGCCGTGGTGCGGCCGGAGGGCGCTGCGTTCGGCTCGCCAGCCTTGGCGAACCGGTAGGTCACCGTGACGGCCGAGTCGCTCTGTCGTTCGACGGTCGGCTCGAAGGCGTACTGCTGGGCAGTGGCCGTGCCGAGGTACCGGCCTTCGTGGAACAGCAGGATCGCGTACGGGGATCCTGCCGTCCCGAACTCGGGTGCGACCACGGACCAGGACAACGGCGCACAGGCGTCGTAGCCGGAGTAGTCGGCGTTCGCGGCGTCCCACTTCGCATCCTCGAGTCCGGCGGGCAGCGGCAGGGCCGCGATGCCATCGGCCGCAGCCGCGGCACCGCTCGACGGGCCACACGTCGGGGTGGGGGTGGGCGTCGGCGTCGGCGTCGGGGTCGACGCGCTCGCGGCGTCGGAGGGCGGGGCAGTGACGGTCTCGGTCACGGTCGGGGTCGCCGCACCGCCGTCCGCTCCGTCATCGCCGGAACACCCCGTCAGCAGCGCGGCCAGGGTCGCAGTGGTCAGGATCAGGGCGGCTCTCGTCAGGCGCATGCCTCCACGCTGCCTGCCCGGCCGAGCGGTCGCCCGCATCGTTACCGGGCCGTGTCCCTCCCGGGGCTCCGGAAGCATGCCTGTTCAAGCGCCGCGAGCCCGGCTCCCGCCCGCGTCCTGCGACACTGCTCCCATGCGGGGGAAGCACCAGGACACGATCGAGGTCGCCGATGAACGGATCGACGGCCCACACGGACCGGTCCCCGTCCGGCGGTACCGACCGTTGAACCAGAGCGCCAGCGTGGGACCCCCGACCCTGGTCTGGGTGCACGGCGGCGGGTTCTTCCGGGGCGACCTCGACCTGCCGGAGTCCGACGCCGTCGCACGGGTGCTCGCCGAGCGCGGGCTGCCGGTCGTGACCGTCGACTACCGCCTCGGACCGCTGCCCGGGCTGCCGTGGCTCGACCGGGGTGGAGCGCGAGGGCGACGACGGGCACCGCACGCGCGGGACGAGATCGTCGCCGTGCTCCGCCATCTGCACGACGAGGCACCGTCCGCCGGCCTGCTGCTCGGTGGGGCGAGCGCCGGTGCGTGCCTGGCGGCCTCCGCGGTCGCGACCACCCCGCCGCTGGTCGGCCTCGTGCTGACCTACGGGTTCTTCCACGCCCGACTCCCGCGTGACCCGGCGGTCCGGCGACTCGTCCGAGGCCACCGGCGGCTCACGCACGCGCCGCTGTTGCTCGACCTGAGCAACCGGGCCTATGCAGGCGGCCGCCCCGCTGCGGTCTACCCGGCGTCCGACGACCTCGGCGGGTTCCCCCGCACCCTGCTGATCGACGCCGAGCGGGACGTGATGCGCGCCTCGGGCGAGCGCTTCGCGGACGAGCTCGCGGCCGCGGACGTCGAGGTCGAACGACACGTCCTGCCGGACAGCCGTCACGCGTTCCTCAACCGACCCCGCACGCGGGACTTCGACGACACGATCGAACGCATCGTGGACTGGGCCGACCGGACCCCCATCCGCTGAACGCTCATCCGCCTGCGAACGGCGGACATCGGGGACGGCAGGCCCGCGGCGGACGTACTCTGGAAACGGAAGCAACGGCGGTTCCGAATCCCCTTCGCCACGCTCCCTGCCGTGGCGTCTCACCACCGTGACGAAGAGTTCCATCGTGACCGAACACCTCATCGAGTACGTCGCCCGCGACCGCACGGGCATCACCGCCGTCGTGACACCGACCGGTGTCATCGACGTGGACACCGTGATCCAGCACATCCGCGCCGGCCACGCGGGGTACTACGTGGCTGCCGACTCGTGGAAGCGCACGCCGGTCCGGAGCATGTCCTTCATCGGCGGGACCTACCTGTTCGCGAACTGGGACGGGTCGAAGCGGAACATGCTGCACGACCTGGCGTTCCGCTCACCGACCCGCTCGATCGAGACGCCCCACGAGCCGGAGTCGCGGTTCTCGCGGTTCCTCGACGCGCTGTTCGGCAGGCGCTCACCGCAGCTCTGACCCCCGGCAACCCGCCCGTGACACCATGGCAGGGCCATGAGAGGCGCCAGCAGAAGGGGGAGGACATGCTCGCACGAGAGGTGGCGGACAAGCGGTTCCGGCCGACGAAGTTCCGCGAGGGGTACGACCAGAGCGAGGTCGACGCGTTCCTCGACCGGATCCAGACCACCCTGGCCGGGTACGAGCAGCGACGCCCCGTCGACCCGCTCACACCGGAGCAGGTCGCAGCGGTCCGGTTCCAGCCGACGAAGTTCCGCGAGGGGTACGACCAGGGGCAGGTCGACGACTTCCTCGACGAGGTCGTCGTCGCACTGCGTCAGCACGGCGCCCGCTGAAGCGGCCACGTGCGGTGCAGGTGACCGCCTGGAGGCGCGGCGTGCGTCGCGGACGCGGGTCGCGCCTCCAGGCGGTCGCGTCGGTCAGCGGACCGACTTGATGGGCAGGATCACCAGGGCGCCGAGGATGACGGCGACGCCGGCGCCCCAGAGCATGAGCGTGTAGTTCTGGCCGCCACCGATGCCGAGCAGGAACAGACCGACGGCGGGGGCGAGTGACTGCGGCAGGGCGTTCGCGATGTTGATGACGCCGAGGTCCTTGCCGGGGCGCTCCGGGTCAGGCAGCACGTCGACGACCAGGGCGGTGTCGATGGCGGCGTAGATGCCGAAGGCGAAACCGAGGACGATCTCGGCGAAGTAGAACCCGCCGACGCTGTCGACGTGGGCCAGGATCACCAGGCCGACGGCGGTCATGGCCGTCGAACCCCAGACGAAGACCTTGCGACGCTGGATCCGGTCGGACACCCAGCCGGAGACGGCCGCACTGACGAGCAGGGCGATCGTGTACAGGAGCACGCCGAACGCGACGACCCCGACCGCTTCGCCCTGCGGGAGCCCGATGCGGTCCTGCATGTACAGCAGGCGGTACGTCGTGAACATGAACGTGCCGAAGGTGATGAGGAAGCGGCCCCACCAGGCGAGCCCGAAGTCGCGGTGCTTGATCGGGTTCGTCCAGAACGAGCTGATCAGGTTGATCCAGCTGAAGGGCTTGACGGGCGTCGTCGGCAGGTCGTCACGGGCGACGAACGAGTACACGAGGACCGCGACGATCGCCAGGACGCCCGGTGCGATGAACAGGACCGGCAGGTTGCCGACCAGGTACACGGCCAGGTAGAGCCCGGCCAGGATCGCGATGTTCTGTGCCAGGGCGATGACGCTCGAGGCCTTGCCGCGCTGGAACTCCGGCACGTTGTCGGCGAAGCTCGCTGTCAGCGTGGACAGGACGGCGTTGGCGGAGACCTGCGCCAGCACCCAGGCCAGGGTGAGCTGCAGCACGTCGGGCGAGAACGCGAGCCAGGCGAGGGAACCGACGAAGACGACGACACCGCCGACCATCCAGGGACGGCGACGGCCCCACCGCGTGCGGGTGCGGTCGGAGAGCGCGCCGAACAGGGGGTTGGCGAACAGGGCGCCGAGCGCTCCGAACGGCAGGACCGAGCCGACGACGGTCTCGGGGCTCGTCGGGTTCAGCTCCGTCGCCTTGATCGACATGCTCACGAAGACCGGGGTGAGCAGGGCGACGAACAGGCCGAACTGGGCGAAGCTGAGGCCCCAGAGGTAGCCGCGGCCCACCCGGACGGTGCTGACGGACTGCGTGATGCCCTCGACCGAGAACGCTCGGGACGCCGCGGCGTCGGTGGCGGTGGCGCCGGCGGCTGCGGTGACCGCTGGGGACGCGGTCCCGGCGATGCCCCGTGTGGGTTCTTCCTTCGACGTCGGTGTCGACATGACTCCTCCTTGAGTCACAGGGGGCTTCGGTGCCCGCTGAATCCCTAGTGCTGCTAGGTGATCGGGACTGTAGCACCGGAAACCTCGTGCCGGAAGGTTTTGCGCTGATTGTTTCGTCGGGGGCGGACGGATGCGGGCGGACGCATGCGGATGCGTGCAGACGCAGAACGACACCGCCGTTGTCGGGGGACAACGACGGTGTCGTTCTGCATCGACCCGCAGGCCGGAACGGAGCCGCTAGTGCTCGCCGTCCTCTTCCGGGTTGAAGTGCGAGTCGTCGCCCGTGTGCCCCGCGGCCAGGCCGTCGGGGTTGTTCGGGATGGTGTTGTCGTCGCCGAGGCCGCCCGGCTTCTCGGTGCCCTCCGAGTCGTTCTTCGGGGCGTCGTGCGTGTTGTCACTGTCGGTCATGAGCTGCTCCAGTGCAGAGATCGATCCGGCAGCACTGCCGCCGGTGGTACTGAGGACTCGGACAGTACGTGGCGCACCTCGGAAACCGCCGTCCGACCGGGGGAAGCGGATGACAGGGACCGGGGTGATCGGTAGATTGTTCAACAACCCGCGACGACAGGGAGCACCCGTGACGACGATCGACCTGAACAGCGACCTGGGCGAGGGCTTCGGCGCCTGGGCCATGGGCGACGACGACGCGATGCTCGACGTCGTCTCGAGCGCCAACGTCGCCTGCGGGTTCCACGCGGGCGACCCGACGATCATGCTCGCCACCGCCCGCGCCGCCGCCGATCGTGGTGTGGCGATCGGTGCGCACGTGGCCTACCGCGACCTGATCGGCTTCGGCCGCCGGCCCGTGCACGTCACCCCCGACGAGCTGTACGCCGACGTCGTCCACCAGCTCGGCGCGATGGCCGCCACCGCGCACGTCGCCGGCACGGCCGTCACCTACGTCAAGCCGCACGGCGCCCTGTACAACACCGCCTGCGCCGACCCGGTGCAGGCCGAGGCCGTCGTCCGTGCCGTGGCCGACGTCGACCCGTCGCTCGCCGTGCTCGCGCTGCCCGGGTCGGAGCTGCTGCTGGCGGCCGAGCGGCACGGGCTCCGCGCGGTGAGCGAGTCCTTCGCCGACCGTGCCTACGAACCCGACGGCTCGCTGGTGTCACGGAAGCAGCCGGGGTCGGTGCTGCACGACGCGGACGAGGTCGCAGCCCGGGTGCTCCGCATGGTCACCGACGGGGTCGCGACCGCCGTCGACGGGTCCGAGATCGCCGTGCGTGCCGACTCGGTCTGCGTGCACGGCGACTCCCCGGACGCGGTCGCGATGGCCCGTGCCATCCGAGCGCTGCTGACCGAGCACGGCGTGACGATCGCGCCGTTCGCGCCGTGACTGGCCCGGAGGTCCGCTCCGCTGGCGGCACCGCACTCCTCGCCACGTTCGGGTCCCTCGCCGACGTCGTCGCCTTCCGCGCCGGACTCGCACAGGCCACCCTGCCGGGGCTGACCGAGGTCGTCTCCGGCGCCCGGACACTGCTGCTCCGGTTCGACCCGACCGCGACGGACGCCGGGCGGCTCCGCACGGAACTCACGCAGGTCAGCCCGGTCAGCGCAGCGCTCGAAGCGCACGACACCGAGCCGCTCGTCATCCCCGTCGCCTACGACGGCGAGGACCTCGACACCGTCACCGAACTGACCGGCATGCGGCACGACGAGCTCGTGGCGTGGCACACCGGGCAGCTCTGGACGAGCGCGTTCTGCGGCTTCGCCCCCGGCTTCAGCTACCTCACCGGCAGCGATCGACCGCTCGACCTGCCCCGCCGCAGCACCGCCCGCACGGCCGTCCCGAGCGGGGCCGTGGCGTTGGCCGGCGAGTTCAGCGCCGTCTACCCGCGGACATCGCCCGGCGGCTGGCAGCTCATCGGCCGCACCGAGGTGCCGATGTGGTCCCTCGAGCGCACGCCTCCGGCACTCGCCCCCGCCGGCACGCTCGTCCGGTTCGTCGTGGCGGGTGCCGCATGACCGCGCTGACCGTCGTGCAGGTCGGCTACGGCGCGACCACCCAGGACCTCGGGCGCCCGGGCTTCAGCGACATGGGCCTCGGCGCGGCCGGAGCAGCCGATCGCGGCTCCGCGGCACTCGCCAACCGGCTGGTCGGCAACCGTCCCGACGCGGCCGTCCTGGAGGCCCTGCTCGGCTCCGTCACGCTCCGCGCCGACGCGTACGTGGTCGCGGCCACCACCGGCGCGGCCTGCCCCGTCGAGGTCGAGCGGGCGGACGGATCGGTCCGCGGTGCCGCCTCGCACGAGGTGCTGCTGCTGGCCCCGGGCGACACGCTCCGGATCGGCACCGCGACCGTGGGCCTGCGCGCCTACGTCGCGGTCCTCGGGGGCTTCGCGGTCGACCCGGTGCTCGGCAGCCGCTCGTGGGACTCCCTCGCGCGCCTCGGTCCGCCGCCGTTGTCGGCCGGTGACGTCCTGCCCGTCGGTGATGCCCGGGTGTCGTGGCCGATCGTCGACGCGGTGCCGCAGCCCGAGCCGCGGTGGCCCGACGAGTCGGTCGTGCTCGACGTGGTGCCCGGACCGCGCGACGACTGGTTCACCCCGGAGTGGCGCACGACCCTGACCGGCCAGGACTTCTCCGTCAGTGCGGACAGCGACCGCGTGGGGGTCCGCACCACGGCCGCGACGCCGCTCGCCCGCTCCGTGGCAAGCGAGCTGCCGAGCGAGGGCGTCGAGACCGGGTCACTGCAGGTGCCACCCGAGGGCTTCCCCGTGCTGTTCCTCGCCGACCACCCGGTGACCGGCGGCTACCCGGTCGTCGCGGTCCTGACACCGTCGTCGATCGACCTCGCTGCGCAGCTCCGTCCGGGCGATCCGCTCCGGTTCCGCATCCTCGGCTGACCGACCCGGAACAAGCGCAGGGGGTCAGGGGTTGGCTTGGACACCGCTGACGAAAGGTTCCCCATGTCGATGACCGTCCTGCTCGAGGTCCAGTTCCAGAGCGACGCCCCCGAAGACGCACTCCAGGGTGCGATCCGCGAGACGCTCGAACAGACCGCGTCGTTCCACGGCCTGGAGTCGCTCGAGGTCCTGGTCGACGACGAGGACCCGGCGCGCATGGTCGTCGTCGAGTCGTGGACGACCGCCGAGGACCACGACACCTACGTGGCCTGGCGTGCGACGCCAGAGGGCGCTCCGGCGATGGCACCATTCCTCGCCGCGACGCCGGTCACCCGCACCTTCGCGCGGACCCTCCCGCTCGACTGAGCGGACTCCGACACCGAAGCTGACGCCGACGCCGACGCCGGCGTCAGCGCCGGTGCCGCGGCACGACGACGGCGCGATCGCTCAGATCGTGTCGTCGTCGGTGTCGAGCGGCACCGGTCGGTCGTCGTCGGGGAGCAGTTCGTCGTCCGCGTCGTCGACCACCGGCAGGTCGTCGGGGTCGAGCACGGTCGGCTCCGGCTCGTAGTCGGTCTCCTGCGCCTCGCGGAAGTCGTCGAGGGTCTCGTCGTCCTTCGGATCGCTCATGGCCCCGAAGGTACCTCCGGATCCTCGACGTGTCCGCAGACGATCAGCGCTCCCGACGACGGTCAGCGAGCGGCGTGCTCCCGGGCCTCCATGGCGTCCCAGGCGAAGCTCGCCAGCCAGTGGGTGGAGTAGTACTCCTCGCCCACGCTCGCCGCGAGCCCCGAGGCCAGCAGCCGGTCGGCCGCGTCGTCGAGCAGGTCGGCGATGCCGGTGCCGGAGCCGTCCGGACCGCCGGCGCGGAGTGCGTCCGCGACGCGCCGGGCCGACCCCGCCCGCGACAGGTCGAGCCCGAACAGGTGCACCTGCTGCGGGTCGTTCTCGTCACGGACCACCGTCGACCGCAGGACTTCGTCGCCCGGCTGCACCGCGGCGAAGAAGCCACGGGCCCACGTCGCGAACTCCTGGGCGGGCAGCACCGCACGCATCAGGTCGGCTTCGGCGAGGCCCGCGGACAGGAAGTCGTGTCCGCTCCGCTCCCAGGCGAACGGCCACCCGGCGTCCGCGCCGAACCAGTCCTTTGCAGCGCCCTCGACCGCTGCCGCCAGGGCCGGACGGTCGAGCGACCGGGCGGCCTTGAGCACGAGCAGCAGCCCGAACGCGGAGTTCGAGTGCACGCCGTGCCGGACGGGGTGCGCGGCGCCGTCGATCCACCGGACGACCAGGTCTTCGAGGACGTCGACGACGGGTGCGAACCCCGGTGCCAGTGCCCGGACAGCGGGCGCCTCGGATGCCGACACCTCGGCGGCGAGCCGGGCGAGCCAGGCCCAGCCGTAGGGGCGCTCGTAGTGCGGCGTCTCGCGCAGGTAAGCGGCCTCGGTCGCGAGGTGATCCGTCGTGAGGTGCGCCTGCAGGATCGAGGTGAGCCGGGCCTCCAGGTCGGTGGGCAGGCCGTGCGCGACCAGGCGCGCCGCGAGCCAGTGCATGTGCACCGACGAGTGCCAGTCGTACGACGTGGCGAAGGCGGGGTGGAGCTCGACGGGCAGGGCCCGGTCGTCCGGTCCGGACGTCGCGTGGTGCGCGGCGTACGGGTACTCGCGGGTCGTGTTGTCCGCAGCGACGGCCGCGAAGCGGTCGGCCCAGGCAGCCCGGGTCAGGTCGATCGGGGCGGCATCAGAATGCGACAAGGTACATGACTCCCATGTTGACGACGAGCAGGATGGCGGCGGTGGGGATCTGCGCCTTGATCGGGCCGTACTTGTCCCGCATCTCGAGCAGCGCAGCCGGCACCAGGTTGAAGTTCGCGGCCATCGGGGTGACGAGCGTGCCGCAGAAGCCAGCGAGCATGCCGATCGCGAAGATCGCGGCGGGGTTGCCGTCGAAGCCCTGCACCAGGACGGGCCAGCCGATCGCGGCCGTCATGATCGGGAACGCGGCGAAGGCGTTGCCCATGATGATCGTGAACAGGGCCATGCCGAGGCAGTAGATGACCACGGCGGCGAGCAGCGAGCCGTCGGGTAGGACCGACTTGATGATGGTGCCGACGGCGTCACCGACCCCCGCCTGGGTGAAGACGATGCCGAGCGTCGAGAGCATCTGCGGCAGCAGCGCCGCCCAGCCGATCGCCTGCAGCAGGCGACCGCCCTCGCGGATCGGGGTGGCGATCCTCGGCGGGCGCAGGACGAACACGGCCACGACGACGGCGAGCACCGAACCGATGCCCAGACCGGTCAGTGTCGCACTGCCCTCGGCGAGGAGCGGTTCGCCGCCGAACGAGACGAGCGGGCCGAGCGTCGCGACCAGCACGGCGACCACCGGCACCACGAGGGCCGGGATGAAGAGCCGGTTGCCGTACTTCGTCGCGAAGGCGGCGCGCTCGTCCGGGCTGGTGGTGGCGAGCACACTCGTGCTGCCGCTGCCGGCGTCCGTGATCTTCTGCGTCACGCCGGTGGGCTCGGCGGGGCCGGTCTCGGCACCCGTGCCGGCGCCGGGGATGCTCGCGACCCGGGTGCGGCTCGTCGTCCCGGTGAAGCCGAGTCCAGCGAGCGCGACCATCACGAGGACGGCGATCCCGAGCGTCCAGGCCGGCACGGTGCCGGCGGCGACGAAGGTGCCGTAGAAGAACGACAGGCCGAGGATGCCCCAGAACGCCGCGTTGCCCAAGCGCTTCGCGTGCGCGGTGTCGGTGACGATCAGGACGGCGACGGCGATGAAGAACGCGCCGATGAGCCAGTAGAGCCATTCGCTGGTGATCACGCTGCTGCCCCCAGGGTCGGGGCGTCGGCACGGGCGTCCGCCGCCATCTTGTCGAGTCGGCGGTCGAACAGCAGCAGGCGTCCGCCGTGGACGATGAGCGCCGCGATGCCCGTCGGGATCGCCCACAGGGCCAGGTCGATCGGTTCGAGCGACAGCCCGTAGGTCGAGTCGACGAACGTCGTGATGAGCAGGATCGAGCCGACCGCGACGAAGACGTCCTCGCCGAAGAACACGCCGACGGTGTCGGACGACGCGGAGTAGCCCTTGATCTTCTCGCGCATGCGGTCGTCGATGCGCCCGTACTTCTTGGTCGCCGCACCCTCGGCCATCGGGTAGACCAGCGGGCGCACGGTCTGCGCCGGGCCACCGATGCTCGTCAGGCCGACCGCCGCGGTGACCTGCCGGATCACCAGGTACCCGGCGAGCAGACGGCCCGTCGTGAGCTTGTCGAGCTTCGCGATCAGGCGCTTCGCCTGGTCCTGCAGGCCGTAGCGCTCGATCAGACCGATGACGGGCAGGACGAGCGCGAAGGTCGTGACGGACCGGCTCGAGGCGAACCCGTTGCCGAACGCGTCGAGGATGCCGACGGGACCGATCCCGCCGATGGCCGCGGTCACGATGCCCGCGACCGTGACGACGAGGAGCGCGTTGATGCGCAACGCGAAGCCGACGATGACGACGGCGACGCCGATGAGGACGAACATGCGGGACAGTCTGGACCGCATTGTTCAACAATCGCAAGAGCCGGTTCCGCTCTGTAACACGCCCTTCACAAACGCCACCCGTGCCAGGATCGGTGCCATGACCCGAACCGTCGGCGGCGCTGACTCCACGGCCACGCGGTTGCGCACCATGATCGCGTCGGGTGGGTTCTCCCCCGGGGCGCAGCTGTCCGAGGAGCGGTTGAGCGACCAGCTCGGGGTCTCGCGGAACACCCTGCGCGAGGCCTTCCGGCTGCTCGCCCGCGACCGTCTGGTCGAGCACGTGTTCAACCGCGGGGTGTTCGTCCGCCGGCTCTCCGCCGCCGACGTCACCGATCTCTACGCGGCTCGGCGGGTGCTCGAAGAGGCAGCCGTCCGTGCCTGCACCCCCGACGCACCGGCACTCGCCGAGGCCGCCGCAGCGGTCAGCGACGCCCGGGCAGCCGCGTCCGCGGGCGACTGGGGCGCGGTCGGGACCGCCGACATCCGGTTCCACGCCGAGCTCGTGCGGGCGGTGCCGAGCGAGCGGATCCACGCCCTGATGGACGGCCTGCTCGCCGAGATGCGGCTCGCCTTCCTGACCACCGACGACCCGGCCTCGTTCCACGCCGACTTCGTCGAACGCAACGACGCGATTGTGTCCGCGTTGCGCGGTGGCGACCAGGACGCCGCCTCGGCGCTGCTCGCCGACTACCTCGACGACGCGGAGCGGACGCTGCGGGTCGCCGCCGGCGCAGCCGACTGAGGGACGGCCAGGAGGCCCGGTGCGGCTCCGTCCCGCACGTTCGGCCCGCGACCGCTCACGCTGATCCCTGCGGACCCCTCGGTCAGGACTTCCCGCCGAGCAGCGCCGTGACCGCGTCGACCACGACCTGGCGACGCCGCGGCGGCGTCACGGCCTGCACCAGCGGCTCGTACTCCGCAGCGGTCGCGCTCCAGAACGCCGCGGTGTGCAGGACGAGCCCGAGGAGCACCGCCGGACGGAACGCCCGCGGCAGGACCCCGGCGCGTTGCGCGTGCTCGACCTCGGCCACCGCGTCTGCGTAGCTCGTCGCGACGGACTCGAGCGGGACGTCGGGGCGCTCGAGCCGGTGCCAGGTCGCGAGCCGCTGGGCCCAGGGGCGACGGACGTACGAGTCGTGCACCCGGCCGGCCCAGGCGGCGAGGTCGGCGGTGTCGAGCGGGGCCTCGGCGAACGTCTCGGTCACGGTCTCCGCGACGAGAGCGTCGAACAGCCCCTCCTTGCTGCCGAAGTAGTGGAAGACCTGCGCCTTGTTGCTCGACGCTGCGGCACCGATCCGTTCGACCCTGCCGGCGGCCAGTCCGACCGCGGCGAACTCATCCCGCGCGGCGAGCAGGAGCCGGGCGCGCATCGCGTCAGCGGCTGGGGGCGTGAATCGGGCCATGGCGACCACCGTACCGATCACGCGGCCCGCAGCGCTGGAGTGCACCGCAGCAGCTTCAGGCCCGCTGTCTCCGCACAGCGCTCCCGAGGACCAACGCGAGCGTCAACAGGACGCCGGCGACCACCGCCCCCTGGACGAGGTCGACGAAGCCGCGCTGCAGACCATCACCCGTGACGAGGATCGCGACGACCAACGCCGCCGTCACCGCGAGCACGATCAACCGGGCTCGCAAGCTTCCGTCGGAGCGACTCACGGCGGCGTGGATCGCCACGAACGGGATCGGGAAGAGCGCGGCGAAGGCAGCCGAGCCGTCGAAGAAGAGGAGGCCGACGAGCAGCCCTGCCCCGAGACCGATCGACAGCACCACCCAGTCCGACGTGGAGATTTCGGCCCTTGAGGCGCCCCTGCGCCGACGCCGACCGGGCAAGAGCGGCAGGGCGCAGACGGCGCCACCGACGAGCAGGAACGCCCCCGGATCCCACGACGCCTCGTTCGGAGCGCTCAGCATCGAGGCCCCGAGCGCCATGCTGGCGAACGGGATCGCCCGGGCCCCGCTCTGCCCCACGCGCCCAATCGCCCGCCGCTGATGTTCCACATCTCGACTCTACTGACCCAGCCCTCGTTCCGCCGAAATACACATTGCTTGTTCTACGTGCTGGAAGATCAGTAGCGTGAGATCCTCGGCACGGGCCGGGACTGACATGGGGAGATGACGTTGTCCCGCAATCTCATTGGACGATCTTCGGTAGCGCTCGGAGCGTGCTTGCTCTTCGTGGCAGCTCTTGCCTCGCCAGCAACGGCGGCACCGAACGTCGCGGAGCCAGTCGCCGACGTGGACCTGCACGAACAGGCACGGAAACTGGCTGACCTTTCGCACGCCTACGACTCGAATCAGGCCGGCGGGGGCACCACGGTCAACGGAGGGTTCGCGACGTCACCAGTTGCGTCCTTCCGCTGGAGCTACCGAGGCGTGACGATCGTCGTACCAGCGGGATGCTTCCTCAACATGTCCGTTCGAGGTTCGGGGCTGCGGGTCACGGGGTCGACGACCGCGGTCGAGTGCTACGGCCTCGCTGCGGTCATCCCGGGGATGTTCTGCAACTGGAGCGGCGTCTACCGCTTCAAGGACGTCAACGGGCGGCAGTACGCGCAGGAGACGACGTCGGTGCGTTCAGGCTGCGGACAAGCCGTCTTCAACATCCCCAGCGTCAAGAAGCACACGTTGCGTCCGGGGAGCATGTGCGTCGACTTCCGGAACAACGGCGAAGTACGTGGCCGAACGTGTATGGCGATCTACCGTTGACCGTTCCGGAGCGAGCAACGCCGGCTCGTCTCCGCCGCGGGCTCAGCAGGGTTCTCGCAGCGTGCGCGGTCTTGCTCGGCGTCGCTTGTGTCGTGCTCGTCGTCAATGGATGGCCGCTCTCGGTCGCAACGGGAGCAGCTGGCCTGAGTGCCTCGGGCTTTGCTGGCATGGTGCACCCGAAGAGCAGGGCAGCACCGGTTGCGTTCCTGGTCTGCGTCGCAGCGATCGGCGCCGCGCTCGTCCTCAACCAGGTCTTCGCGTAGTCCGACCGCACGACGACAGTTCCGACCGCCCATGCATCCGGAGGCCCGTGGGTGCGTGTCCGTCCGACGCCTCCGGCGTATGTCGGACAGTGGACGCAAAGAGGTCGCGACACCGGACCGCGCCATGGCCGCACGAACCGTGCGCGCAGCAGTCGGATCCCCGCGCGAGCGCCGTGACGACGCACGATTCCACCGCAGATGGGCAACTTTGCGTCCCCCGAACTTCCCTAGGCTCGAGACGATCCGGTAACGCGCACCACTCGTCCGCAGATCCGCGGGCGACCCCGAAGACGGGAGGTTCGACATGTCCCAGTTCGCCCAGAAGATCTCGCAGGACGCCATCGTCGGAGAGCCCGAGGTCGTCGAGGACCACCTGTCCGTGCGCGAGGTCGCCGCCCACCCCGCCTGGCTCCGGCTCAAGCGTGCAGTCGTCGCCCTGCAGGCCCTGCAGACGCGGGACGGCTCCGTCCCCGAACCGTCCGACCACACCGCTGCCGCCGACCACGTCGCGGTGATCGTGCCGGCCGTCGCCGAGCTGGCACCGCACTTCCCGCACGACGCCGCGTTCCTGCAGGTGCTGCAGCTCGACTTCGCACGATGGCAGGAGCAGGGCTTCGGGGTCCCCGACTTCCTCGATTCCCTCACCGCGTTCCAGCCGCAGCAGCACCGCGTCGACGGACTCGGCCACCTGGTCGTGTTCCCGATGGTCACCCAGAACGGCAGCACCTCGCGGTTCGTCGAGGCGGTCCTGGTCGAGGTCATCTGGCCGGAGTTCATCGCCGAGCTCGAGGCCGGCGACCACGGCAACGCGTTGTTCGTCGCGCTGCGCTTCGTCGACTTCACCCCGGGCTACGACACGAACTCGGCGGTGCTGTTCCCCGAGACCGTCGCGATGCGCTCGATCCCCGCCTTCACGTGGGGCGCGATCTTCCAGGACCGCGAGGCCGCCCGCTA
Organism: Curtobacterium sp. MCLR17_042; assembly: GCF_003234695.1. Lineage (NCBI taxonomy): Bacteria > Bacillati > Actinomycetota > Actinomycetes > Micrococcales > Microbacteriaceae > Curtobacterium > Curtobacterium sp. MCLR17_042. The sequence goes on along the minus strand of NZ_QKTD01000007.1, from coordinate 62,035 downwards.
CCGCCGGGTCGTCCGTGCCGCCGCCGACGTCACCAAGCTCGAGCTGCCGGCCGAGGCCGCTGCGATGCTCGACGACCAGCAGCTGACCGAGCGGGTCTTCGTGATGTGGGACATCATCCACGACCGCTCGCACATGCGCGGGGACCTGCCCTTCGACCCGTTCATGATCAAGCAGCGGATGCCGTTCTTCCTCTACTCACTCGAGGAGCTCCGCTGCGACCTGACCGCGTTCCGCGAGTCCGTGCGTCTGGAACGCGAGCTGTCCGCCGGACCCGACACGGGCCTCCAGGATGCGCAGCGCGCCATCCGCGACCACGCGCGCCTGGTGCAGTACGCGGTCGTCTTCGACCGCATCTTCCGCTTCGCGATCACCGGCAGCCGCGTCCGCAACTACGACGGACTGGGCGGCCAGCTGCTGTTCGCCTGGATGCACCAGCACGGCGTCCTGCACTGGACGGACACGCAGCTCACGATCGACTGGCCCGAGGTGCCGGACGTGATCATCGCCCTGAGCGACGAGATCAACGAGCTCTACCGGCGCTCGATCGACCGGCCGAAGTCGGCGCACTGGCTCGCCGCGTACGAGATGCTGACCCGCACGCTCACGCCGCACCCGGCGTCGAAGTGGGCGCGTGGCCTGCCCGACGAGACGCTCGCCGGACCGCCGCGCGGCTACACCGATGCGGTGCTCGACGACGAGTTCCCGCTGTCGATGTTCTACGAGGCCCTCGACAAGAAGATGGCGACCGTCATCGCGTCCACGGCTGGCATCACCGGCACCACGGACGCCGAGCTCGTCGGCGAGGCCGCCGCGTGACCGACGGCTCGGTGGCCGGTCGCCTGGTGCTGATCGCCGGTGCGACCAGTGCCAGCGGCGCGGCCGTCGCGCGTGCACTCACCGCCGCCGGTGCGGCCGTCGTCGCGGTCGGCACCAGACCCGACGCCCTGGAGGCCCTGCGCGCGTCCGTCCCGGGCGTCACGACGCGCACGTGCGACCTGTCGGCCCTCGGTGCGGTCACCGCGTTGGCCGACGACGTGCACGCGGACGCCGGCCGCGTCGACGGGCTGGTCCACCTGGTCGGCGGGTGGCGCGGCGGTGGCAGCATCGTCGGCCAGTCCGACGCGGACTGGGACTTCTTCGACCGCGCCTTCCGGACCCTGCGGAACACGACCCGGGTCTTCCACGACGACCTGGTGGCGTCCCCTGCCGGGCGGCTCGCGTTCGTGTCGTCCACCGCGGTCGACTCCCCCACCGCCGGCGCCGCGAACTACGCGGCCGCGAAGGCCGCGTCCGACGCCTGGGTTCGGGCCGTGGCACAGGGGTTCCGGAAGGAGGCACCGGAGACCGCCGCGGCCGCGGCGTTCGTCGTCGGTGCACTGTCCGGCCTCGAGGAGCGGCTCGGCACCGAGGTCGTCCGGCTCTGGGACACCCCACCGCCCGACGTCAACGGCGCCCGCATCCCGCTCACGGCGGCTGATCCCTCGAACCTAGGATGAACGAGTGACCCTCCGACTGCACGACCTGGACCTGCGGGGCTTCGCCTCGGACAACTACGCCGGCGTCCACCCCGAGATCCTCGCCGCCATCGCCGCGGCCAACGACGGCCACCAGATCGCCTACGGCGAGGACGTCTACACGGCACGTCTCAACGAGGTGGTCCGGGATCACTTCGGAGCGCAGGCCGAGGCGTTCCCGGTGTTCAACGGCACCGGCGCGAACGTCGTCGGCCTGCAGTCGATGCTGCCGCGGTGGGGAGCGGTCGTGTGCACCGCGACCGCGCACATCCACACCGACGAAGCCGGGGCGCCCGAGCGCGTCGCCGGCATCAAGCTCCTGCCGGTCGAGGCGCCCGACGGCAAGCTGACTCCCGAGCTCATCGACCGCGAGGCCTGGGGCTGGGGCGACGAGCACCGCGCCCAGCCGCTCGTCGTGTCGATCACGCAGACCACGGAGCTCGGCACCGCCTACACGGTGGACGAGGTCCGGACGATCGCCGACCACGTCCACTCCCTCGGCATGAAGCTGCACATGGACGGCGCCCGCATCTCCAACGCCGCGGCGTCCCTCGGGGTGCCCCTGCGCGACTTCACCACCGATGCCGGTGTCGACGTGCTGAGCTTCGGCGGCACGAAGAACGGCATGCTCTACGGCGAGGCGATCGTCGTGCTGAACCCCTCGGCCTCCGAGGGGTTGCACTACCTGCGCAAGATGAACATGCAGCTCTCGTCGAAGATGCGGTTCGTCTCCGCCCAGCTCATCGCCCTGCTCAGCGACGACCTGTACCTGCGCTCCGCCGGCCACGCCAACGCCATGGCCGCCCGACTGCGCGGTGCACTGGAGGCCGGTATCGCCGACGGCAGCATCCGGGGCGTCGGCTTCAGCCAGCAGACCCAGGCGAACGGCGTCTTCGCGACCCTGCCCGCCGGGGTGGCCGACCGGCTGCGGAAGCACTTCCGGTTCTACGACTGGGACGCCAGCCGCAACGAGGTGCGGTGGATGTGCGCGTACGACACCTCGGAGCAGGACATCGACGACTTCGTCGCGGCCCTGACGCGGGAGCTCGACGCCGCCTGAGCCGGCACCGTCCGGTCAGGCGCGCACCGGTCCGGCGCGCGCCGGGCCGGTACCGGCGGTCGGTTCACCCGAACGGGATGACCCGCACCACGATCGCCACCACGAGCATCGCCATCGCGACCACGGCCGCCCGCCACAGCACCTTCCGGTGGTGGTCGCCGAGGTTCACGTTGGCCAGCGACACCAGCAGCAGGATCGCGGGGACGAGCGGGCTCTGCATGTGCACCGGCTGCCCGACGACCGAGGCCCGCGCCATCTCGGCCGGCGTGATCCCGTACGCCGCGGCGCTCTCGGACAGCACCGGCAGGATCCCGAAGTAGAACGCGTCGTTGCTCATGAAGAACGTCAGCGGCATGCTCAGCACACCGGTGATGCCCGCCAGGTACGGACCCATCGAGTCCGGGATCACCGCGACGAGCCAGTCGGCCATCGCCGCGACCATCCCGGTGCCGTCGAGCACCCCGATCAGCACCCCGGCGGCGAACACCATCGACACGACACCGACGATGCTCGGGGCGTGCGCGACGATCTGCGCGGTCTGCTGCTTGAGCTGCGGGAAGTTCACGAGCAGGGCGATCGCCGTGCCGATCATGAACACGAAGTGCAGCGGCAGGAGCCCCAGCACGAGCGCCACCATCACCGCGACGGTCAGCGCCAGGTTGAACCAGATCCGCTTCGGCCGCAGGGTCGGACGGTTCGGGTCGAGCATCGTCTCGGCCATGGTGCCGGTCCCCGTGCCGCCCTCGTCCCCCGAACCCGCGCCGTCCACGCCATCGCCGTCCGCACGCCGACCGTCGGCCTTCCCGCCGCGCAGTCCGAGCGCGACCGTGGGGCTCGTGAACATCCCGCCGCCGGTCCCACCCACCGCCGCGAGCACCCGTGAACCGGCCCGGGCGTTCGCCCGCTCCGGCACCCGCGCACCCCGCGAGGCCTCGGTGAACTCGATCAGCCCGAGGCGCTTGCGCTCCCGCAGGCCCATCGTCCACGCGAACGTGAAGCACAGCAGCAGCCCGACCACGAGCGACGGCACGAGGGGCACGAAGATGTCCGTCGGGTCGATCTTCAGCGCGGCGGCGGCACGGGCGGTGGGACCGCCCCACGGCACGATGTTGAGCGTGCCGTTCGTCAGCCCGGCCACGCACGTCATCACGACCGGGCTCATGCCGAGCTTCAGGTAGATCGGCAGCATCGCCGCCGTGACCACGATGAACGTCGTCGAGCCGTCCCCGTCGAGCGACACCGCACCGGCCAGCAGAGCCGTGCCGAGCACGATCTTCGCCGGGTCATTGCCGGTCACCCGCAGGATGAACCGGACGAGCGGGTCGAACAGGCCCACGTCGATCATCAGCCCGAAGTACATGATCGCGAACATCAGGAGCGCGGCCGTCGGCGCCAGCGTGCCGATCGCCTCGGTCACCATGTCGCCGAGTCCCAGACCCGCCCCCGCGAACAGTCCGAACACGGTCGGCACGATGATCAGCGCGAGCATGGGCGACATGCGCTTGGTCATGATCAGGACCATGAAGGTCAAGACCATCGCGTACCCGAGGATGACGAGCATCAGGACTCCTTCGTCCGTGTCTGGCAGTCCGGGCACGCTACGGGTCGGCCTGGAGGCGCGGCGCGCTTCTGCACATTGGCGCACCATCGCGCGTTGACCGCTTTCTGCGCATTGTGCGCAGGCAGGTCGGGTCGCCCTCCGTACGCTGGGGTCGTGACCGACGACCGTTCACGGCGCCCCAGGCTCCGCTTCGCCACCGAGGTGCTCGTGCTGCAGCTCGCCGTGGTGGTCGCCGTCGTCGCCCTGACCAGTGCCGTGTTCGTCCGGATCGAGGTCACCCGGCTCGAGCGCGCTGCCGAGGGGACCGCACTCGCGATCGCACAGAGCGTCGCCGCGCAGTCCGACGTCCGGGCAGCGGTCGCCCGGCTCAGCGTCGACGGCACCGACCTCGACCCCGCGGCCCTCGCCGACGGGCCCGTCCAACGGGCGGCACTCGCAGCCCAGCGCCGGACCGGGGCACTCTTCGTCGTGGTCACCGACGACCGGGGCATCCGGCTGGCCCACCCCGACACCGACCGGATCGGCGAGATGGTGAGCACCTCCCCCGACGCCGCACTCGCGGGCCGCGAGACCGTGTCCTGGGCGCGCGGCACGCTCGGTGAGTCGGCGCGGGCGAAGGTACCCGTCTCCGCGCCCGCGGCCGGCGGGGCGGAGACGAGCCGGGCCTCCCGGCAGTCCGTCGTCGTCGGCGAGGTGAGCGTCGGGTTCAACCGGGCACGCGTCTACGACACCCTGGTCGAGGACAGCATGCCGGTGATCGGTGCCGGACTGGCGGCGGTCCTGCTCGCGGTGATCGCTTCGGTGCTGATCCGACGCAGGCTGGTGCGGCTGACGCTCGGGCTGCAGCCGGAGGAGCTCGTGACGCTCGTGCAGAACCAGCAGGCCGTGCTCGGCGGTGTCGGTGAAGGCGTCATCGCGATCGGGCCGTCGGGGGTCGTCACCGTCTGCAACCCCGAAGCCGTGCGACTGCTCGGACTGGCCGATCCGGTCGGCCGTCCGGTGGCATCGCTCGACCTGCCCGCGCCGCTCGGGTCGATGCTGGACGTGACCACCGCGGCTCCGGCGAGCGCCACGATCGTCGCCGGGCACCGGGTACTGCTCGTCGACGTCCGCACGGTGTTCCGCGACGGACGCGACTTGGGCCGGGTCGCCGTCCTGCGCGACCGCACCGACGTCGAGGCGCTGACCCGGCGACTCGACGCCGTCGGGGCGATGAGCACAGCGCTCCGCGCGCAGCGCCACGAGTTCGCGAACCGGCTGCACGCGATCTCGGGGCTGCTCGACATCGGCGAGACCGCCCGGGCGCGCGCGTACCTGGCGGACGTGCAGGAGCGGGGGCCGCTGCGCTACCCGGTGCAGCACGCCGACCGGTTGACCGAGCCGTACCTGCAGGCGTTCCTCGGGGCGAAGGGCGTCGAGGCCGCCGAGCGGGGCGTGCTGCTGCGGATCGGGGCGGAGACGCTCGTACAGGGGACGATCACCGAGCCGGGCGACGTGACGACCGTGCTCGGCAACCTGGTCGACAACGCGGTGTCGGCGGCCCTCACCGGCGGGGACGAACAGTCGAGGGACGGCGGATCCCCGTGGGTGGAGGTCGAGGTGCTCGACGACGGCGCGACCCTGCACCTGTCGGTGATGGACTCCGGGCCGGGGGTGCCGGACGATGCCGCGGACTCGCTGTTCGTGCGCGGGCCGGCGGCTGCTCCTGCGTCGGAGGACGTCTCGCAGGTGCACGGGCTCGGGATCGGGCTGCCGTTGTCGCGGGAGATCGCCCGGCGGCACGGTGGCGACGTGTGGCTCGCCTCCCCCCGCGGTGCCGACCACGGCGCGGTCTTCTGCGCCCGACTGGAAGGAGTGGTGTCGTGAGTTCCGTGTTCACCGTGCTGGTGGTCGACGACGACTTCCACGTCGCCGACCTGCACCGGCGGCAGGTCGACGAGGTACCCGGGTTCCGAGCACTCGAACCCGTCGGGACGCTCGCGGCCGCCCGCTCCGCGCTGTCGAGCGGGACCGTGGACCTGGTGCTCGTCGACGTGTACCTGCCCGACGGCAGCGGGCTCGAGCTGCTGCGGTCGATCGACACCGACGCCTTCGTGTTGAGCGCTGCTTCGGACTCGGGCACCGTGCGGCGGGCGATGCGGAGCGGGGCACTCGCCTACCTGATCAAGCCGTTCACGGCCGGGGTGCTGGCCGAGCGGCTGCAGGCGTACGCGCGGTCGCGGAACGTGCTCGACGAGCGGTCGACCCTCGATCAAGAGGCCGTCGAGCGGGCGTTCCGGATCCTGCACGCCGGGGACAGCGGTGGGGCGTCGCCGTCCCGGGCAGCCACGGCGGCGCTGGTGCTCGAGCAACTCGTCGCCGGTGAGGAACGATCTGCCGCCGAGGTGGCTGCGGCGATCGGGGTCTCGCGGGCGACGGCGCAGCGGTACCTGGCGCAGCTCACGGCGGACGGGACCGTGGCGATGCAGTTGCGGTACGGGGCCGCGGGGCGGCCGGAGCACCGGTACGTGCGGCGGTGAGCGACTTCGTCCGGTACCAGAGCGCCGTCCCCAACCGCCGCGGGCGGTTCCCGGGGGTCTTCGCCCTCACCAACGGCCTGCAGCGGGACGGCAGACTGAGCGCCGCCGAGACGGGATGGCTCCGGGAAGCGAACACGCGCGCGACCGCGATGTACGCCGACCCGACCACAGTGCAGCCCGATTGCTACGACGAGACCCGCAACCCCGGGGCACGGGCCTGGTTCAGCGCGGACGCCCTCGCACTGCTCGAGATGGTCGGCCCGTACCTGGAACTCCTCGACCGCCACGAGATCGCGTGGATGCAACTCGTGACCAGCTCCCCGGGTCGGATCGTCTACCGGGATGCCGTCCAGGTCGTCGCGGTGCCGCACACGCACGCTGACACCTGGCCCTTCCGGCCGCCTCGGGAGCGGCGGACGCCCTAGCCCTGCCCCTGGTCCGTGAGGCGCCATCCGGACGCCGTCTTCGTGAAGCAGAAGCTCCACGTGCGCGTCCCGTTCATCGGCTCCGATTCCTCCGACGCTCGACTCGTCACCGTGGTGTCGACGCAGGACTCCGTCTTGTGGCCAGGGTTGAACGGCACCGATTCCGCCTTGTCCGCGACGGTGTACTTCCGCAGCGTCGGGTTCCGGCACCACGCCCACGTGCTGTCGAGCGTCAACGCCTTCGTCACGTCACACCGCTGCGCCTTCGCCGCAGCCAGGTACACCTTCGTCACCTCGACGGCGGTTGCGGACGACGGCGGCAACCGGGGCGAACTGCACCCGGCCACCAGTGCGAGCCCCGACGCCAGCACGGCGGTCACGAGGACCGAGCGTTGCACGAGCAGGAGCCGTCCGTGCGGTCTGCTCATACGCATCAAGTCCACCCCTCACGGCGCCGCGGACGGTCCGCTGGTCTCGCCCAGCAAAGCGCACCACCCCGATCAGAGCCATGAGCACCCCCACAGCCAGGTCCGCCACTGACGGACTGGAGGCGCGGGGCGGGGCCGCACCGGGCCTCCAGTCCGTCGGGTGGTCACGCGACGATCTGCACCTGCGTGGGCACGTCGGTGACGGTGAACGGGGCGGACGTGCCGCGCACATCGACGCGGTAGTCGCCGCGGAAGCCGCGGACCTGCACCCGACCGCGGTCGTCGGTGCGGAGCACCGTCGGGCCGAGCCACCACTCCTCCTTGACCAGGCGGCGGAGCGCGTCGTAGGACGGCTTCGGGGTGCCGTCGGCGCGGACGAGTCCGATCGGGGCGCCGAGCCAGGCGCCGGCGTCGGTGATGCCCCAGTAGGTGATCGCCTCGACGGAAGGGTGGCCGACCAGGCTCCGGTAGTGCCGTTCGATGTCGTCGGCCTGGCGCGCCTCGCCCTCGGGCGTCGACGGCCACGAAGCGACCTGGTGGTCGTTGAGGTCGACGATGTGCGCGGGCATGAGGTCACCGGAGACGAGCGAGGTCTCGGTCAGGTGCAGCGGCAGGCCGTAGCGGGCGAACCGGTCGACCATCGCGAGCATCGTGTCTTCACCCCAGTAGCCCTGGTGCATGTGGGTCTGCAGCCCGATGGCGTCGATCTGCACACCGGCTTCGAGGACGCCCTCGATCAGGCACTCGTACGCGCTCGACAGGTCGAAGTCGTTGAGCAGCAGGGTGGCGTGTGGATTGGCGGCGCGGGCCTCCTCGAAGGCCATCCGGATCATCGGGATGCGACCCTTGGCCCGGGCGAGCGGGGTCATCGCGTTGTCGCCGTTGTCGAACACCGGCATGATGACGACCTCGTTGATGGCGTCCCAGGTGTCGATCGTGCCGGCGAAGGCGGACACCTCGCGGCGGATGCGCTCGCGCTGGAGCCGCTCGACCTCGTCCAGCGGGAGCCCGAGCAGCCAATCGGGCTGCACGGTGTGCCAGACGAGCGGGTGGCCCTTGAGGGCGATGCCCCGGTCGCGGAACCACTGCGCTGTCGTCAGGAGTCTGGCGGTGTCCGGGGCTCCGCGCTCGGGCTCGAAGCGGCCCCAGTAGAACGGGAGCGTCGCGGTGTTGAAGACGTCGGTGTAGAGGTCGGCGAGGTGCTCGGTGCCTGCTTCGTCCTGCGCTTCGGCGTTGGCTTCGCCGGTCGCTTCGCCGGCCGCTTCGCCGTTGGCCAGTTCGATGAAGTCGAAGCCGATGTTGCCGAAGGCGAAGGCATGGCGGGTCTGCTCGACGGTGATGTCGGCATCGGGGATGGGATTGCCTTCGGCATCGACGACCGTCAGGGTCGTCTCGCCGAAGCGGTGCTCTGGTGCGTGCGTCATCGCGCGTCCTCCGACATCGTCGTCCGGGATTTGTTGTGCGCGCAAACATAGCAGCGGGGATCGTCGCCGTCACCCGGAAGACGGCCGGGGGTGAGAGGATGCGTTCGCATCCGCACTGCTGCGGGGTGCACGGCATCACTGTCGGGCCGGAAATCGATGTCAACCAAGACCGAGTCGGCCTTGCTGTGAGGTGGCCCCCGTGGTCTTGTTGGAAGCAGAACGTGCAGGCGCCCTGCGTCGCGAGCTGGAAGCCGCGCGCGCGGACGGCCACACGCGCACACGGCTGGAACCGTTCCCGAGCCGCGCGGGCGCACGATGGCTGCTCCGGCTCGCGTTCGCCGTCCCGTTCCTGGTTCTCGCAGCCGTCAGCGCCGACCCCACCGTGGCCGACGTCACCGTCAACCGCTCCGTCGTGGACCACGTCGCGACACTGAGCTGGGACCGCGCAGACGTCTCGTGGCTCAGCGAGCTGTACCCGCCGCTGGGCACGATCCTCGTGCGGCTCATCCCCGGCGGCGCCGCCGGACTCGCGGTCGCCGGGGCACTGGTCGCCGGGATCCTGCTGCAGCAGCTGCTCGAGGCCATGGTCCAACGACGCTTCCCGTGGTGGAAGAGCACGGTCTTCCTCATCGCGATCGGCGCGAACCCGCTCTTCGCGTACACCGCCACAGGCAACTTCGAGGCGCTCCTCGGCATCGCGCTGTTCGGGATCGGCGCGATCAACATGGTCCGCTTCGTCTCCAGCCGGAACACCAAGGCGGGCTTCGAGTCGGGGATCCTCTTCATGCTCGCGGCGTTGGCGGACGCTTCGGGGCTCGTCCTCGTGGTCGCGGCGGCCATCACGGCCCCGCTGCTCTCCGTCGCCCGGCGGAGCGAGTCGGGCGCGAGATGGTCGAACGTGCTCATCGTGCTGTTCCCGACCATCGCGGTCTTCGGTGCGGTGATGTTCCTCGAGGCACTGTTCGGACGGAACCCGTTGCTGGTGTTCCAGAACGCCGTCCACTACGACCCTGCGCTCTGGGGTCTCGTCCCGGAGCTCGTCACGACGCTCAACGGGCTGCTCATCCTCGCTCCCGTCGCGAGCGGTTGCGCCCTGGCGCTGCTGAGTCGTCGGCCCGGTTCGGTCCTGATCTCGGTGTTCGTCTTCGGGGCGCTGATCATCGGCTACGTGGGTGGTCTCATCCCGGTGAACTCCGCGGGCAACGTGTTCCTCATCATGACGATGATGGGCATCGCCGTGGTCCCCGCCGCCCGGACCACCCGGGCGAGCGGCCTGATCGCCGCCGTGGGTGCGGCGCAGATCGTGATCGCGTGGGCGGCTGCGTTCAACCGGCCGATCACGCTGGAGTGGATGGCCGCCATCGGTGACTCCCTCGGGTGGTGGTGACGAGTGACGACCCCACACCTCTCCGGGCTCGGCCGGCACACAGCCACGTCCCGACCCGATGAACTCACCGAGCTCGAGGCCTCCGGGATCGACCCGGCGTTGCAGCGCCCCGGATCCGGGCAGCGGTACCTCGCCGAGGACTGGATGCCGGTCCGCGTGCTGCAGGACGGCAGCATCCTCGTCCTCACCTCCGGCCGGGCCGACGACGCCGCACTCGGGGATGCGTTGTCCGAGGAGCTCGGGGCTCCGGTCACGTTCGTCTCGGTCGACAGCTGGACCCTCCGCCGTGCCGTGCTGAGCCAGTTCCACGGTGCCGTGGCCGATGCCGCTGCGAACGAACTCCATGACCGGAACCCGACGCTCTCCGCCCGCGTCGTCTTCTCGCGGTCGCAGAAGGCCTCGGGCATCGTCCTCGCCGTGATCGCCGTGGCGTGCGGGATCATCTGGCCGGTCCAGACCGCGATCGCAGCGCTGATCGCAGCCAGCCTCGTGTTCCTCGCCGGGACGGGCTTCAAGTTCGTCGTCGCCACGCAGGGAGCCCGCTACGACGTCGTCGAACGGATCACCGACACCGAGGTCTCTGCCCTGGACGACGCCGACCTCCCCGGCTACACCGTCCTCGTGCCCGTGTTCCGCGAAGCGAACATCGTCGCCCAGCTGATCGACAACCTCGGCGGCCTGGACTACCCCGTGCACAAGCTCGAGGTCATCATCCTGACCGAGGAAGAGGACCAGGAGACACGGGACGCGATCGCCGCGGCGAACCCACCACCGCACTTCCGCGTCATCACCGTGCCGAAGGGGCACCCGCAGACAAAGCCACGTGCGTGCAACGTCGGACTCTACGTCGCGACCGGCGAGTACCTCGTGATCTACGACGCCGAGGACACACCAGACCCCGACCAGCTGAAGAAGGCACTGATCGCGTTCGAGCGCGGTGGCGAGGCCACGGTGTGCGTGCAGGCGGCACTGAACTACTTCAACGCCCGCGAGAACGTCCTCACCCGTATGTTCACGCTGGAGTACTCCTACTGGTTCGACTACATGCTGGCCGGTCTGGACCACGCGTCACTGCCGATCCCCCTGGGCGGCACGTCGAACCACTTCCGCACGGCATCGCTCATCGAGCTCGGCGGCTGGGACCCCTACAACGTGACCGAGGACGCCGACCTCGGCATCCGGGCGAGCGCCGTCGGGTACCGCGTGGGCGTCATCAACTCCACCACCATGGAGGAGGCCAACACCTCGGTGCCGAACTTCATCCGGCAGCGGTCCCGCTGGATCAAGGGCTACATGCAGACCAGCTTGGTCCACGCCCGTCGGCCGCTCGCACTCGTCCGTGAGATCGGAATCGTCCGGTTCGCGGCGTTCGTCCTGCTCATCGCGGGCACCCCGGCGACGTTCCTCTGCGTGTTGCCGTTCTACGCGCTCACCGCCGTCACGTTCTTCCTGCCGCGGGAGACCGTGGACGCACTGTTCCCGGTGTGGGTGCTGTGGCTGTGCCTGTTCAACTTCCTGGTCGGCAACGCGATCATGATCTACCTGTCGATGATGGGCCCGTTCAAGCGCGGGACCTTCCACCTGATCCTCTGGTCGCTCCTGAACCCCGTGTACTGGACGCTGCACTCCATCGCCGCCTACAAGGCGCTCTGGCAGCTCCTGACCCGGCCGCACTACTGGGAGAAGACGGAGCACGGGCTGACGACCCAGGGGTCTGCGACGGTGACGTCACCCGACTCGCCGAGCTGAACGGGAGGCCCGCCAGGGAAGCGGTTCCGGTTCGCCGGAGGCCCACGAACGGGAGGATGCAGCAGGCCGCCGCCGTAGGGAACACTTGCCACGACATGCGCACTCCGTTCCCCCACGCCCGCCGCGGCCTCCGACGCAGCACACTGGTCATCGGCGTCTCCGTCGTGGCCCTCGTGTCACTCACGGCCTGTTCTGATCACCCGACGCCGGAGGAGAACGACAAGGCCCACTCCGACTGGATGCAGCGCGTGCAGGACCGATGGGCCGGACAACCTGGCGGACTCGGCAGCGGTGCAGGCACCAACGATTCATCCAGCCGACTCTCCCTCGGCACCGACGGAGCCGGAGACCGTGCGCGGATCCGCGTCTCGATCACCTGCCAGGGTGACGAAACCGTGCAGATGGCCGTGTGGGCCGGACGCATCGGTGCGAACGGGTCGGAGACGGGAAAGCGACTCACGTCACGCTCCGTCCACTGCGGACACGACGAGGACCTGTACGTGGTCACGTCGAGGGCGGCGATCACGATCGGCCCGACCGCCGGAGACGGCACCGTCGGCTGGTACGCGGCGGCCTACGGCGATCTCGCTGCGCGTACGCCCTAAGCAAGCACCGCAACAGCGGAGCGGCGAGCGCAGCGCTTCCCGCCAAGGGCGCAGGCCGATCCTGCGACCGGGCCGGTTTCCGTCGACACCACACGGCGGCCTGGAGGCACGTGGCGGCGCCGCCGCGCGCCTCCAGGCCGCCTTCCGGTCACGTCGGGAGCGCGCCGAGCGCGTCCTTTGAGGATCGCACCTGCAAGGTAGTGCTTCGTATTGATATGCAGCATTCTGGCGAGTCCACCGTGATCACGGTGACGAATTGGGGAGGAAACACATGAAGAAGACCCTTTCGGTCGCATCCGCAGTCACGACCGTCGCAGTTGCGGCGGGACTCTTGATCGCTGCACCCGCCCACGCTCAGACCACGACGCCGGTCGAGCTGCCGACAAACGTCGTCGTGGACGAGAGCTTCGATCCCACCGGGGAGGTCGTCATCGCCGACGACGGGCGGTCCACCCGTTCGGGGAACTGCAAGGACCGAGCGTTCGCCGTCGTCGCCAAGATGACCCAGTCACTCAACGGCTGCAGCGTCATCGGCTCGAAGGCTTCGACCCAGGTGCAGTACAAGTGGTACAAGCACCAGGGCAATTCGAATCCCTGCATCTGGGGGAAGTCGTTCAACTCGCGGCACGCTCCGACCTGGACGACCCTGAACTGCGGGACCGGGCGCTCGAAGTTCGTCCCCTGGGGCAACGTGGCCGCCACCAAGAAGATGAAGGGCCTCACGGGCACCGGTTGGGCCGGCGTGCAGTGGCAGTGATGCCCCAACGAACGCGGCGACGCAGCATCGAGGCCGTTGCCTCGATCTGCGTCGCCGCGGCCGCTCTGTCCGCGTGCTCGTCAGGCCCCGACGATCGGACGCGACGGGCTGAGTCACCGACGCAGACACCCGCACCCGCACTCGGCGTGGCTTCGATGCAGATGATCGCCGATGAGCTCCGCGCAACAGTGCCGTGCGTGCGGGCAGATGCACTACATGACGACCTCGCATTCTGGGACAGCATGCGTGGCTTCGACTGTCTCGACGGGGACTCACCAACCTTCATCCGTGTCTACGCGCATGCGGTGTCGGTGCCGCAGACCCTCGCGGACTGGGACGGCACGTTCGGTGCCGGGCGAGCCGTGACCAGGGGTGAGCACTGGTACGTCATCGGAGCTCCCGCCACTGTCTCGGCCGTGAAGCCTCCGAAGGCAACACCCCGCGTTGCGAACGACGTCGGAGTGCCCGTGCCCCTCACTCCCGAGCAGGACTACATGACGACCTGCGTGCTGTTCGTCTCGAGCGAGGGCCAGCGGTACGTGCAGCATCCGAAGCAGCGCAGCACATCGGCGGATCAGTACAGCGAGCTCTTCCCCGGGGTCACTGCCGAGGTGCACGCGGCGATCGACGACCTCGGCCGGAGCCGCATCCTCGGGATCGCAGATGAGGAACGATGGATTGCGGCACTGTCACCGATGGGCCCACGGCTCAAGCGGCGGTGCGCCACCGCGTACCGCGCGGTCGGCGACACGGTGCGGCCGCTCAGTGGAGACGAGCGGTGAGGGCGTCAGGCACCTGGCCCTCCGTGCGCAGAGCTGCCGCCGCCGCCTTGATGGTCGCCACCGCCGGCGCCTCGCTGCTGGCGGTCGACAACCTGCTCGGCTTCATCGGAACGCATCTGATCGCAGCAGGGCCAGTGTTGATGGTCGCTGCGATCTCGGTGTCAGCAGGAGTCGTGGCCGCTGCCGGTGCTGCGCTCGCTCGCGGCGCCGTGCACCTCGTCTTCGCGGTCGCCACCGTCGTATTCGTGGCCGCCCTGTCGCCGGCGACCAGCAGCCAGCTGTGGCTCCCCATCGCGGTCGTCCTGCAGGCGCTCGTCCCGTTGGCCTTCGCAGCCGCCGGGCTGCTGGCCCTTCGCGGTTCGCGGAACTCCACCGCGGTGCGGGCCCTCGCGGTGATGCTCGTGGGGTTCGCCGCCGCCTGGATCGTCACCGCGTTCATCCCGGTGGCGCTCGTGGCGTTCCTCCTCGCACAGGCCGGCACGCTGGTCGTCGGGGCTGCCCTCAGCCTGCAGCCGCTTCTTCGCCGCGCCCGGAGTCTTGTGCGTGCGCTGTGGGCGAGTGCGGAGGTCCGCTGAGGAGCCCCGCTGCACGTCGCTGGGCGATGTGCGTTCGACGCGGTGCGGATACGATCGTGCGCGCATCCTGATCCAACGAGGGCAACGGGGTGTTCGAGGGGGAGAACATCGTGGTGCGTCAGCGGGGGAACGTGGGTCCCGGATCGTCTGCCAGACGCACGCTCGCGGTCGGTCTGGCGATCGCGGTGTCGGCAGCAGCTCTGGTCGGCATCCGTGCAACGGCAGGATCAGCGGACACCGCGGCCTCGGCGGTGACGGTCACGAAGGTCACCCCGTCCACCACCGGCACCGCCGTGCGCACCACCCTGAAGGTCAAGAACACCGCCTCGGTGCGGAAGCCGGCTTCTTCCGTGTGGCTATACCTGTCCGCCGGCACGAAGAAGTACACGCTCGGCCGGGTCGCGGTGAAGGCACTCGCCGCTGGTTCGAGCACCTCGGTCACCGCAGTGCGCGGGACACCTTCCCGCGCCGCAGCCGGCAAGTACTCCGTCCTCGCCTGCGCCGGCGCGTACTCGGCGAAGCAGTGCCGCACGTCGACCGCGACCGTCACCACCAAGCCGACGAAGCGCGCGCGTCCGGAGACTGGCGTGATGCTCGACGTCGCTCGCGCCTACTACCCCGTGGCGTTGATCAAGCGGTACATCGACCTCCTCGCCGACGACGGCGGCCGCTTCCTGCACCTGCACCTCACCGATGACCAGAACGTCGGGATCGAGAGCACGGTGCTCGGCCAGACCCTCGCCAACGCTGATCTCGACCACGGCGTGTACACGAGCCGCGTGACCCATCGCCCGTTCCTGAGCGCCGCGCAGGCACGCTCGATCGCCGCCTACGGGGCGAAGCGAGGCGTCGCGATCGTGCCGGAGATCGACACTCCCGGACACATGGCCGCCGCCTTCGCCCTGCTCGAGGCGGAACACGGCACGAAGTGGGTCGACCGCATCCGTTCGGGCGAGAACGAACTCGACACGTCGGCGCCCGAGAGTCTCGCGCTGGCGAAGAAGCTGTACGCAGAGGTGCAGCGGACCTTCCCCTCCAGCCGAACCGTGCACATCGGCGGCGACGAATGGGGCGACGACGTCACCGCCGCCCAACGCGTCGCCTGGATGAACGCGATGGCGGCCACGGTCGGCAACCGCGAGGTCTGGGCCTGGAACGACGGGATCGACCGGGTCGCCGTCGGGCGACTGGATCCGCGCATCCACGTCACGTACTGGAGCTTCGACGGCGACACCGAGGACGCAGCCGAGCGGCGCGAACGCCGAGCACGGCGGGCCAGTGCGGTCGACCTGCAGCAGGCCGGGATCGACCTGCTCAACTACAACTCGTACTACCTCTACGAGGTGCCGACGGACCTCGACCCGGCCGACAGCGAGTACACGGTCGCGGACCTCCGCGAGAACTGGTCACTCCGGGCGTGGGACGGCGACTCCGGTTCGCTGCTCGCGGCTCCGATGTCGGGCGCCGCCGTCGCGATCTGGGGTGAGGACCTCGAGGATCCACCTGCTGACGCGCTCCTGCGGTGGAGCGCACCGCACGTGAGGGCGATGATCGAGACCGCAGCCTCCTGACGGACGCGTGTCGGGCCTCCAGGCCGATCGCGAGAACCGCCGGACCGACGCCTGCCTACCCGAGCGGCTCCACGCCGTAGCTGGTGACCACCGCACGCAACTCGTCCAGGTACGCCTGCGCCTGCACGGTGAGGGGAACCGAAGCGTGCGCGATCCAGCCGATCTCGATGCGCTCGTCGACGTCGAGGGGGATCGCGACGATCTCGGGGTCGAGGTCGTCGCTGATCAGCCCGGTCGAGATCGTGTACCCGCCGAGGCCGATCATGAGGTTGAAGATCGTCGCCCGGTCCGACACCCGGATCTCCCGCTTGCTCGACATCGTCGACAGGATCTCCTCGGCCAGGTAGAAGGAGTTGTTCGCACCCTGGTCGAACGTGAGCCGAGGCAGGTCCGCGAGGTCCTCGAGGGTCGCACGCTCCCGTGACGCGAGCGGGTTCCGCTTGGCCACGAAGATGTGGGGCTGCGCGACGAACAGCGGTGTGAACACGACGCCGGCGTCCCGCAGCAGCTTGCCGAGCACCTGCTTGTTGAAGTCGTTGCGGTAGAGGATGCCCACCTCGCTGCGCAGCGTGCGGACGTCCTCGATGATGTCCCAGGTGCGTGTCTCACGCAGCGAGAACTCGTACTCGTCCGCAGCCGCTGCTTCGACCATGCGGACGAAGGCCTCCACCGCGAACGAGTAGTGCTGGGCGGACACCCCGAGTAGCCGACGCGACCGCTGGCCGCCGACGTACCGCTGCTCGAGCAGGGAGACCTGCTCGACGACCTGCCGGGCGTATCCGAGGAACTCGACGCCGTCGACGGTGAGCACGACTCCTCGGGCCGAGCGGGTGAACAGCGGGCGCCCGATCCGCGTCTCGAGGTCCTTCATCGCCGCGGACATCGTCGGCTGCGATACGTAGAGCAGGTCGGCCGCTGCGCTGATCGAGCCCTCCGTCGCGACCTCGATGAAGTACCGGAGCTGCTGCAGGGTGATGTCGTTCGAGACACGGGCCATAGGCCGAGGCTATACCGGTGCATAGCGTCTCGGTATTACCTGATGGCCTGGGAATGCCGCCATGATCGAGGCACCCCTTCCCCAGCGCCCGCGGGCGCTCGACGAACAGATTGCCGACCATGGCGAACGACCTCACCTTCAGCATCACCCGGACCCGGTTCGACGAGGACTACTCCCCCGCCGACAACTCCCGGCTGACCACGAACTTCGCCAACCTGGCGCGCGGCGAGCACCGTCAGCAGAACCTCCGCGCTGCGCTGGCGATGATCGACGGGCGAGCGAACGAGCTGGCCGCGGCGCACGACCGCTACCGTCTGCAGCTCGACATCGTCTCGGTGGCGCTGGAGTTCTCCGACGGTGGTTCGGACGCCGAGTTCCCGCTGCTCGAGATGCTCGACGTCACGATCGTCGACGAGCACACCGGCGAGCGCCACCAGGGGATCCTCGGCAACAACTTCTCGTCGTACCTGCGCGACTACGACTTCTCGGTGCTGCTGCCGTCGTCGCCGTCGCTGCCGTCCGACTTCGGCCAGCTGCACGGGGCGCTCTTCCAGCGTTTCCTGGAGTCCTCCGCGTTCCACTCGAACTTCAGTGCCGAGCCTGTCGTCTGCATCAGCGTCTCGACGAGCCAGACCTACCGCCGGACCGGGTACGTCCACCCGGTGCTCGGCGCCGAGTACGAGCACGAGCACTCCTCGCTCACCGACGACTACTTCGGCCGGATGGGCATGCGGGTCCGGTACTTCCAGCCCGTCGGGGCGGCTGCCCCGCTCGCGTTCTACACGCGCGGCGACCTGACCGGCGACTACACGGACCTCCAGCTCATCGGCACGATCGCCACCATGGAGACCTTCCAGAAGATCTACCGCCCGGAGGTCTACGCCGCGAACACCCAGGCCGGCAGCACCTACCGCCCCACCCTCGACCACACCGACTTCACGCCCACCCCGGTGACGTACGACCGCGAGGAGCGCAGCCGCCTCGGGATCACGCAGGGCCGGTGGACCGAGGAGCACCTGGTGCGGCCGCACCACGCACTCCTCGCCCGGTTGGCTGATCCCGCCCTCGCGCGCTGACTTCCTCTGCCCTTCGACTGACTGGACCGTCACCCCCATGCGTTCTCTCCTCCCCACCTCGATCGTCGGCAGCCTGCCGAAACCGTCCTGGCTCGCCGAGCCCGAGCGACTCTGGTCGCCCTGGGAGCTGCAAGGAGCAGCACTGACCGAGGGCAAGCAGGACGCACTCCGGTCCGCCGTGCACGAGCAGGAGCGCCGCGGCATCGACATCGTCAGCGACGGCGAGCAGACCCGCCAGCACTTCGTCACGACGTTCATCGAGCACCTGGACGGCGTCGACCTGGAGCGCAAGGAGACCGTCCGCATCCGCGACCGCTACGACGCGGCCGTCCCGACCGTCGTCGGTGCCGTCAGCCGTCGGAAGCCGGTCTTCGTTGAGGACGCTGCGTTCCTGAGGGCTCAGACCGATCGCCCCATCAAGTGGGCACTCCCCGGCCCGATGACGATGATCGACACCCTGTCCGACCAGCACTACAAGAGCCGCGAGAAGCTGGCGTGGGAGTTCGCCACGATCCTCAACCAAGAGGCACGCGAATTGCAGGACGCCGGCGTCGACATCATCCAGTTCGACGAGCCCGCCTTCACGGTCTTCCACGACGAGGTGCAGGACTGGGGCGTGGCCGCGCTCGAGCGCGCAGCCGAGGGCCTGCGCGTCGAGACCGCCGTGCACATCTGTTACGGCTACGGCATCGAAGCGAACAACAAGTGGAAGGAGACGCTCGGCGCGGAGTGGCGGCAGTACGAGCAGTCCTTCCCGCTGCTGCAGCAGTCGTCGATCGACATCGTCTCGCTCGAGTGCATCCACTCCCACGTTCCCCTCGAGCTCGTCGAGCTGATCCGCGGCAAGAAGGTCATGCTCGGGGCGATCGACGTCGCGACCGAGACCGTGGAGACGCCGGAGGAGGTCGCGGAGGTGCTGCGTCGGGCGCTCGAGTTCGTCGATGCCGACAAGCTCATCCCGAGTTCCAACTGCGGGATGGCGCCCCTGGCGCGGGGTGCCGCGCTGGACAAGCTCGGTGCGCTGTCCGCAGGGGCGGACATCGTGCGTGCTGAGCTCGCCAGCGTCGCCGTGCCGGTATCGCGCTAGCGGCTCGGCTGCACAGGAGGGCTCGCCTCGACAACGGGGCGGGCCGTCCTTCGTGTCGCGTCCGGCAGGCGGCGCCCTGATCCCGGGCCGGACTGGAGGCGCGGCTCGGTTCCGGTGGTCAGGTCGCGGTCGTCACTCCTGACTGTCGAGGCTCATCTTCTCGAAGTCCCCCGCAACGCACTGCGAGCTGCCGTCGATCGTGTACCCGCGGGGATCCGCGCGGAAGTCGGAGGAGCTCACCGGGCCACCCCTGCCCCGGACGCCGAGGATGGGGTCCTCGCCGCCGGTCTGGTACCGCTCGGTCGTGACGCCGAGCTCCTTCCAGTGCTGTTCCACCGCCTTGACGTCGGCCTTCGGGTCAGCGCTCGCGGAGCGGACCATGGCGTAGACGTACTGGACGCCGCCCGTCCCGAGGCCGAGTCCGCACTTCCCAAGCCGTGGACCGTCGTTCGGTTCCCAACCGTCACCGACAACGTCCGTCGAACCCTCGACGAACGTGACGATCGACTGCTTCGCCCGCTCCGGGGTCTTCCCGAGCCCGGAGCTGCAGCCGGCGAGGACGGCGACCGCGAGCAGTGCCGCTCCTACAGACGGGAGGACGATGACGGCTTTCCGTCGAGGTACTTTCATCTGGGAACTCCACTCAGATCGCGCTGTGTTTGCGACGTTCGCACAATCATCTCGTGAGCCGTTCGGGCTGGCCGGTCGTGGCAGAGCCCACGTTCTGGAGCGACTGCGTGTCCTCGTCGAGGTAACCGCCGCCCTACCAGGTATGGACTCCATGGTCGCGTACGGGGTTAAGACCCGGCGCTCCGTCGGCGTCGAACGACTGCGTCTGCGAAGCGTCAGACTCGAGGGCGTTGACTACGTTCATGATCACCAAGGGCGTCATCCACCAAGTCGAGAGTGCGACTGTCCGGGATCGCAACGGCGTAGCAGTCGGCAAGGTCGTGCAGGTGTTCCCCTCCGACGAGGACGGCAGTGCGGCCTACGTCTGTGTCGCAACCGGCCTGCTCGGGCGACACCAGGCGCTCGTCCCCGCCGACGACGCCACGTTCGACGGC
Organism: Curtobacterium sp. MCLR17_042; assembly: GCF_003234695.1. NCBI lineage: Bacteria > Bacillati > Actinomycetota > Actinomycetes > Micrococcales > Microbacteriaceae > Curtobacterium > Curtobacterium sp. MCLR17_042. Next base: position 41,453 of record NZ_QKTD01000007.1, on the reverse strand, counting down.
ACGGACGTGCACGTCGGGTACACGAAGGACGCGATCAAGGACGCGCCGTCCCTCGGAGCCGGACGTACCCTGTCCCCCGCCGAGGTGAACGCCGTCCGCAAACACTTCGGGCTGTCCCGCACCGGCGCTGCAACCGGGGACATGGGCGACCCCCACGAGAACCTCGACCAGGCCGGAACAGGTATTGCCGGCGCAGACGACACCGAGGGCGCAGGGACGACACCGCCGGCCTGAACCTCAACGGAGTGAACGACGCCGAACCCGAGGCTCTCGCCCACACCCAGCCAGGCAGTGGCCGGTCCTCTGGCGGGTGCGTGCTCCCTCATTGACGCGCGCTTCTGTGAGCGCGGCATACGCGGGCTTCTCGGAAGAGCATGCCCCTCTTCGTCGGACGGGCTCCGCGGCCGTCGTACACGCGCAGCACCGCGAAGGCGCTGCTGCGAACCCCCACCTCGTCGCAGCGCGGTCACGCGTCATGGGAAGTCACCCTCCGACACACATCGACACAACCCTCCTCGCGGGCGTTCGGCGATGCCACAGTCTCGCGATGGCGCACATCTGGTCGGGCTGTCCGCCCACACCGGACGAATCGACACCAGACGGCGCCACACCACGCGACAGGTAGCAACCCAGAGCACGAAGGAGTCCTTTTGACCATCAGCAACCAGACCGCCGACAGCACGATCGACGAGGGCGCCGACGACGAGCTCCTCGCCCGTTTCCGTCCGATCTTCGACCGCATCGCTGCCGGCGCCTCCGAGCGCGAACGCGACCACCGCCTCCCGTTCGAGGAGATCCGCGAACTCGCCGCCGCAGGATTCGGCGCCGTCCGCGTTCCCGTCGCCCACGGCGGAGCCGGGGCGACCCTGCCCCAGCTGTTCCGCCTGCTGACCGAACTCGCCGCCGCTGACAGCAACATCCCCCAGGCGCTCCGCGGGCACTTCGCACTGGTGGAGGACCGGCTGGTCGCCCGGTCCGGGGAACGTGAGGGGTGGCTGGACCGCTTCGGCCGCGGTGAGATCGCCGGCAACTCGTGGACCGAGGTCGGGTCGGTGCAGGTCGGCGACGTGATCACGAAGGTGACCCCGCAGCCGGACGGGACGTTCCGGATCACCGGGCAGAAGTACTACTCGACCGGCAGCATCTTCGCCGACTGGATCGACACCTACGCCGAGCGCACGGACACCGGCGAGCGGGTCATCGCGATCGTCGACGCGCACCAGCCCGGGGTCACGCACACCGACGACTGGGACGGGTTCGGGCAGCGCACCACCGGCTCCGGCACCAGCACCTTCGACGACGCCGTCGTGCAGGCCGACGCGGTGATCCCCTTCGACGAACGGTTCAAGTACCAGACTGCGTTCTACCAGGGCGTGCTGTTGAGCGTCCTTGCCGGGTCCGTCCTCGCAGCCGAACGGGAGATCGCGCGCGAGGTCCACAACCGCACCCGCGTCTTCTCCCACGGCAACGCCGACACGTTCGCGGCGGACCCGCAGATCCTGCAGGTCGTCGGCGAGGTGTCGGCGGCCGGGTTCGCCGCCACCGCCATCGTCGACCGGGCCGCCGCGGCCCTGCAGGGTGCGTACGAGGGAGCCGGGCTCGACACAGCCGAGGACGAGCGCCGCAACGACCGCGCCGAACTCGCGACCGCGCAGGCCCAGGTCGCGCTGACCACCCTGGCGACGACGGCGACCTCGCACCTGTTCGACGCGCTCGCGGCGTCCGGGGTGAGCACGACGAAGAACCTCGACCGGCACTGGCGGAACGCTCGCACCGCCGGCAGCCACAACCCGTGGGTGTTCAAGGCGCGGATCATCGGTGACCATGCGGTCAACGGTGCCGAACCGCCCCGCGTCTGGGCGATCGGTGCGACCCGGACCTCGTGACGCCTGTCGAAGCCGAGACGGCTTCCGCGTGACCGCTGCTGCGATGTGCCTGCCCCACCGCCCGCCCGCCCGCCCGCCGTGCGCGTACAGTCCCTGGCAACGCGCGGCTGGCCAACGATCGGGGAACGCGATGCGACTGCTCACGGGGATGACCCTGGCCGTTGCGCTGGCAGCAGGCGCGCTGATCGGCCTCGCGCCACCAGCGACTGCGGCCGGATCCGGAACGATCACCGTGCAGCTCGCAACGCCGGACGGCACCGCGATCGGGCTGGCGGACGTCGAACTCGCAGCGATCGGCACCGACGTCGTCGTCGGGAACGCCACCACCGACGATGACGGCACCGCGACGTTCACCGGCATCCCCGCACCGGACACCGTCACGGTGACGACGTGGCAACTCCCGCCGCACGGAACCGAGACCTACGCCCCTGGACTCCGCTCGGGCATCGCCGTCCGCGGCGGCTCGACAGTCGCGGTCACCGTGCCGCTCGTGATCGGCGCAACCGTGCAGGGCGGTGTGGTCGGCCCCACGGGACCCGCCGCCGGTCGCCTGATGTACGCCTGGAACGAGGACACCTCGCAGGTGTTCCGGACGACCTCGGACAGCGCGGGCCAGTACCGGTTCGTCGGGTTGAGCACGGGGAAGTACCGCATCGAGGCCTACGCCAGCGGAACGGCGTCGCCCGCCGTCTGGAAGACCCGGGTGTACCAGCAGCGAGGAACGCTCCCGGCGTCCCGAGTCACCTTGTCACGGCACTACGCACACAGCGACTACGACCTGATCGTCTACGCGGCCTCGGCGTCCCGCAGCCCGTCGGCGCAACTGAGCGGCGCGACCGTCACGGTGACGAACGCGACGACCGGTGCGTCGTTCTCGACCCGGTTCTCGACGCTGCTCGACAGCGAGCAGACGGCGCAGTTCCAGATCCCCTCCGGGCAGTACGTGGTGGAACTTCGTACCGCGGCGACGACCGCATCGACCGCGCAGGTGCTGTGGCTCGGACGTCCGGGAGGCGTGTACCGGTACGTGACCGACCGAGCGCAGGCCGTCCCGGTGACGGTCGTCTTCGGCGGTCACGACTTCTGGGGCGGCGCCCTCGGGTGATTCCGACCCAGCACCATCCCCAGCCCAGGGCTGGCCGGACGCGGTTGGCTGCGTGACTGCACGTGGTCGCGTGAGCAGCAACGGACAGGAGGCGCGGTGCCAGCTGGCACCGCGCCTCCTGTCCGGCACACGGTCGCGGACACGCGACGGTGGCGTCGCCACCTTCTACATGTCGTCGATGAGACGGAGCGTGTAGCCGTCGGGGACCGTCTGGTGTTCGACGTAGTGCATGAACACCGGCGCAGCCTGGTCGGCCGTGAACAGCTCGGCAGGATGCCGGGGCTCGTGCGCCGCCTGCACGTCGACGGTCTCCGTGAGCGGTTCGGTGAGGTCGTGGTTACGGCCGACGATGTAGAAGCGGTACTCACCGTCGTCCTCGCGGCGGCGCAGCTCCACGCTCATCTTCTCGGCGGTGCCACCGGCCTGCAGGTAGGAGTTTCCGTACTGCTCCTCAGTCTTGTCGGGGTTGAACATCCAGTCGGCGTCGTCGGGACACCACCAGAGCCTCCACGCGAAGTGCTCGTCGTTGTCGAGGAGTCCCAGCATGCGGCGGACCTGGTCAGGCATCGGCCGGAAGGTGTCCCGCAGGATGCTGCTGATGCTGCTGTTGGTCTCTTGGATGATCATGCGCTACTTCACTCGTTGGTAGTTGACCGAGGTGATCTTGATGCGTTCCCAACCGCAAGTCGGCCGCACCGGCGACGGTGCCCGTCAACTGAGAACGCCCCGCCAGCCGAAGCCAGCGGGGCGTCCCCAAGAATCAGACCAGGATCAGAAGTCCCAGTCCTCGTCCTCAGTGTTCACGGCCTTGCCGATGACGTACGACGAGCCGGACCCCGAGAAGAAGTCGTGGTTCTCGTCCGCGTTCGGCGACAGGGCGGAGAGGATGGCCGGGTTCACGTCCGTGATGTTCTTCGGGAACATCGGCTCGTAGCCCAGGTTCATCAGCGCCTTGTTGGCGTTGTAGTGCAGGAACTTCTTGACGTCCTCGGTCAGACCGACCTCGTCGTAGAGGTCCTGCGTGTACTGCACCTCGTTCTCGTACATCTCGAACAGCAGCGAGAACGTGTAGTCCTTGAGCTCGTCGCGCTCGGCCTGCGTGAGGGTCTCGAGGCCCTTCTGGTACTTGTACCCGATGTAGTACCCGTGGACGGCTTCGTCACGGATGATCAGGCGGATCAGGTCGGCGGTGTTCGTGAGCTTGGCGCGCGACGACCAGTGCATCGGCAGGTAGAAGCCCGAGTAGAACAGGAACGACTCGAGCAGCGTCGAGGCGACCTTGCGCTTCAGCGGGTTGTCGCCCTGGTAGTAGTCCATCACGATGGACGCCTTCTTCTGCAGGTTCGGGTTCTCCTCGGACCAGCGGAAGGCCTCGTCGATCTCACGCGTCGACGCGAGGGTCGAGAAGATCGACGAGTAGGACTTGGCGTGCACCGACTCCATGAACGCGATGTTCGTGTAGACGGCTTCCTCGTGCGGGGTGATCGCGTCGGGGATGAGCGACACGGCGCCGACGGTGCCCTGGATGGTGTCGAGCAGGGTCAGACCGGTGAACACACGCATGGTCAGGGTCTGCTCGGCCGGCGTCAGCGTGTTCCACGACTGCACGTCGTTCGACAGCGGCACCTTCTCGGGCAGCCAGAAGTTGTTGACGAGACGGTTCCAGACCTCGACGTCCTTGTCGTCCTGGATGCGGTTCCAGTTGATGGCCTGGACCCGATCAATGAGCTTCAGCTTCTCGACCAACGTGTGTTCCTTACAGAGATGGTGACTAAGTGACGGACTGGAGGCGCGGTGCGGGTTGGCACCGCGCCTCCAGGGAGCAGAGCGACAGCTCTACAGCATGCAGCTGACGCAGCCCTCGACCTCCGTGCCCTCCAGCGCGAGCTGGCGGAGACGGATGTAGTAGATCGTCTTGATGCCCTTGCGCCATGCGTAGATCTGCGCCTTGTTGATGTCACGCGTGGTGGCGGTGTCCTTGAAGAACAGCGTCAGGGACAGGCCCTGGTCCACGTGCTGCGTCGCCGCGGCGTACGTGTCGATGATCTTCTCGGCACCGATCTCGTACGCGTCCTGGTAGTAGTCCAGGTTGTCGTTCGTCATGAACGGCGCCGGGTAGTAGACGCGGCCGAGCTTGCCTTCCTTGCGGATCTCGATCTTCGACGCGATCGGGTGGATCGACGACGTCGAGTGGTTGATGTACGAGATCGAACCGGTGGGCGGGACGGCCTGCAGGTTCTGGTTGTAGATGCCGTGCTCCTGGACGGACGCCTTCAGCGCCTTCCAGTCGTCCTGCGTCGGGATCGTGATGTTCGCGTTGTCGAACAGCGAGGCAACACGAGCGGTCGCGGGGGTCCACGTCTGGTCGGTGTACTTGTCGAAGAACTCACCCGACGCGTACTTCGAGTCGCGGAAGCCGTCGAAGGTCTCGCCGGTCTCGATCGCGATCTTGTTCGACGCACGAAGGGCGTGGAACAGCACCGTGTAGAAGTAGATGTTCGTGAAGTCGATGCCCTCTTCGGAGCCGTAGTAGACGCGCTCACGAGCGAGGTAGCCATGCAGGTTCATCTGGCCGAGGCCGATGGCGTGCGACTTGTCGTTGCCGTCCTCGACGGAACGCACCGAGGTGATGTGCGACATCTGCGAGACCGAGGTCAGGCCGCGGATGGCGGTCTCGATGGTCTTGCCGAAGTCGGGCGAGTCCATCGTCAGCGCGATGTTCAGCGAGCCGAGGTTGCAGGAGATGTCCTTGCCGATCTCCTTGTAGGACAGGTCCTCGTTGAAGGTCGTCGGGGTGTTGACCTGCAGGATCTCCGAGCACAGGTTGGACATGTTGATCCGACCCTTGATCGGGTTGGCCTTGTTCACCGTGTCCTCGAACACGATGTACGGGTAGCCCGACTCGAACTGGATCTCGGCGATGGTCGTGAAGAAGTCACGCGCCTTGATCTTCGTCTTCTTGATGCGCGAGTCGTCGACCATCGCGCGGTAGTTCTCGGAGATCGGGACGTCGCCGAAGGGGACGCCGTAGACCTTCTCGACGTCGTACGGCGAGAACAGGTACATGTCCTCGTTGTTCTTCGCGAGCTCGAACGTGATGTCCGGCACGACGACGCCGAGGGACAGCGTCTTGATGCGGATCTTCTCGTCGGCGTTCTCGCGCTTGGTGTCGAGGAACTTCATGATGTCCGGGTGGTGGGCGCTGAGGTAGACCGCGCCGGCACCCTGACGCGCACCGAGCTGGTTCGCGTAGGAGAAGGAGTCTTCCAGCAGCTTCATCACGGGGATGATGCCCGAGGACTGGTTCTCGATCTGCTTGATCGGGGCGCCGGCCTCGCGGATGTTGGAGAGGAGCAGGGCCACGCCGCCGCCGCGCTTCGAGAGCTGCAGCGAGGAGTTGATGCCGCGCGAGATCGACTCCATGTTGTCCTCGATGCGGAGCAGGAAGCAGGAGACGAGCTCGCCGCGCTGTGCCTTCGCCGTGTTGAGGAACGTGGGGGTCGCGGGCTGGAAGCGGCCGGCGACGATCTCTTCGACCAGGTCGATGGCGAGCTGCTCGTTGCCCTGGGCCAGGCCGAGGGCGGTCATGACGACGCGGTCCTCGAAGCGCTCCAGGTACCGCTTGCCGTCGAACGTCTTGAGCGTGTAGCTCGTGTAGTACTTGAACGCGCCGAGGAACGTCTGGAACCGGAACTTCTTCGAGTACGCCAGGTCGTTGAGTCGCTGGATGAAGTCCAGCGAGTACATGTCGATCGTGGCTTTTTCGTAGTACTCGTTCTCGACCAGGTAGTCGAGCCGCTCCTTCAGGTTGTGGAAGAAGACGGTGTTCTGGTTGACGTGCTGCAGGAAGAACTGCTTGGCGGCCTCACGATCCTTGTCGAACTGGATGTTCCCGTCCGCGTCGTAGAGGTTGAGCATCGCGTTGAGGGAGTGGTAGTCCATCCCCGTCTGCGGCGACGTCAGATCGACGTCTGCAACTGCTGCGTCCAAAATGCATCCAATCCTGAGTTGACCGCCGACACGTCGTCAGGGGTCCCGAAGAGTTCGAATCTGTAGAGAAGGGGGACGTTGCACTTCTGCGCGATGACGTCCCCTGCGAGGCCGTACGCCTCGCCGAAGTTCGTGTTGCCACCCACCACCACGCCGCGGATGAGCGAGCGGTTGTGGGCGTCGTTGAGGAACTTGATGACCTGCTTGGGGACTGCACCCTCGCCGTTGCCGCCACCGTAGGTGGGCAGGACCAGGACGTAGGGCTCGTCGACGTGCAGGAACGGTTCGCTCGGGTAGAGCGGGATCCGGTCCGCGTCGCGGCCGAGCTTCTCGACGAAGCGCGCGGTGTACCCGGACACGCTCGAGAAGTAGACCAATCGGCTCATGGTGCGCTCCTCTGGAGAAGGTGCGGAACAGGCGGACCGGAGGGTGTCCTGCGGGCGATCGCCGGGCCTCCTGAACGGGACCGGGGTGACCGTCCGCAGGACGGGAGACGACTACGCCAGTTCGGCGCTGAGGGTCGCGATCTTGTCGGGGCGGAAGCCCGACCAGTGGTCGTCGTCCGTGACGACGACGGGGGCCTGCATGTAGCCCAGGCTCTTGACGTGCTCGAGCGCTGCTTCGTCCGTGGAGACGTCGTGCACTTCGTACTCGATGCCCTTGTTGTCGAGGGCCCGGTACGTCGCGGTGCACTGGACGCAGGACGGCTTGGTGTAGACGGTGACGGCCATGTTCTCCCCTGGTTCCTACTGGTTTCTGCTGTGCTGTGGAGGTGGTGCTGATGTCTGTCCGCAGTCGTGTCCGGGAGGGGCCGCTGCGATGCCTCCACACTACATCTAGTGGCTAGCCGCAGCACCGACCACAAGAGGAAGTGTTACAGCCGTGTAGTTCTCCACAACGCCCTCCACAGTCTGTGGATTCCCGGGAGGCCCGAGTTTCCGCCAGTCTGCGGCCGACCACCGACACTTCCCCACACCCGTGGACAGTCCCGATCCACAGATGTGGAATCGACGTGTCGGCGTGTCGCGAACCGCCCCTCCCCAGGACGGGGGACACCCCCGTCCGGCCGGTCCGTACACTCGTCTCGTGAGTACGTACGGGCCCCTCCTGAAGACCCCTGGCGTGGGTCGTGTCATCGCCGCACAGCTCACCGCGCGGTTCCCGTTCGGCATGCTGTCGCTGGCCTACCTGTTGCACGTCGAGCACGTGTTCGACTCCTACGGCGCGGCCGGGCTGGTGCTCGCGACGACGAGCATCGGGCAGGCACTGGCCGGCCCGCTGACGAGCCGGTGGATGGGCAGCTGGGGCATGCGCCCCGTCCTCATCCTGACGAGCATCGTCGCGCTCATCAGCATGGTGGTCATCGCGTTCGTGGTCATGCCGCTCTGGGGCTACGTGGTGGTCGGGTTCCTCGGCGGCCTGGCGGTCCCGCCCGTGCAGCCGGCGGTGCGCACCATCTACCCGAAGATGGTGACGTCGGCGCAGCTCACACCCCTCTTCTCGCTCGACGCCAGCGCGCAGGAGCTCATCTGGGTCGCCGGCCCGGTCATCACCACCTTCGTCGCCACCCAGGTCGGCACGGTCGAGGCGATCGTCGTCGCGATGGTGTTCCTGGTCGTCGGCGGCGCGTGGTTCATCGCCTCGCCCGAGCTCGGCCGCGTCCGCATCCCCCGTTCGAAGCGCGCCTTCGGTGTCGTGCTGAAGCGCCCCGCGGTCGTCGTCGCCACCCTGACCGGTCTGCTCCTGATCGGGGCGTGCGCCGCGGTCGAGGCGAGCGTCACGAGCGTCTTCGGCGAGGGCAGCCCGAACGCCGGCATCGTCCTCGCGGTGTTCGCGGTCGGTTCGCTCGCCGGCGGCCTGGCGTTCGGCCACCGCCCGATCTCCCGCAACACCCTGTGGACGCGCATGGCCGTCGTCTTCGTCGGCCTCACCCTGGCCCTCGGCGGCACGGGCTTCTGGTGGCTCTGCCTCGCCCTGGTCATCGCGGGTGTGGGCATCGCGCCGGCCCTCGCGGTGATGTTCGGTTCGGTCTCCGCCACCGTCAAGTTCTCCGACACCGCCGAGGCCTACGGCTGGATGGGCACCGGCCAGCTGATCGGTGCCGCCGGCGGTTCGGCGATCGCCGGCTTCCTGATCGACGGCAGCGGCCCCGTCGGCGGCTTCACCGTCGGCGCCGTGATGGCCGGCCTGGGCGTGCTGCTCCCCCTGGCGATGCGCAGCTGGCTGCCCGACCTGCGCGGCCGTGACGCCAGCCCCCTCCCCGACACCGAGCCGGTGCACCTGCCGACTTGAGCGGCGGGCGGCGGGCGGCGGCGGGAGTCGGGCGGCGGGCGGGCGGCGTGCGGTTTCGGGCGTACCTGGTCGAAACGGGCGTACCTGGTCGGAAGTTCTGACCAGGTACGCCCGTTTCCACTCGCCATCGCGGCCGGTATGGGAAGGAACGTGCGCCCGGCGTACGGGTCGCGTTCTCCACAGATGGCCTGGAGGCCCGGCGCACGCCCGCCAGGCACCGGCAGGATGGGTGCATGGTCACCTCAATTCCCCTGCGCGACGGCCGCTCGATCCCCGCGATCGGCTTCGGCGTCTACAAGGTCGACGACACCCAGGCAGAGACGGCGGTCGGCCTCGCGCTGGACGCCGGCTACCGGCACGTCGACACAGCCGAGATGTACGGCAACGAGACCGGCGTCGGCAAGGCGATCCGGGCCTCCGGGCTGGACCGTGACGACGTCTTCGTGACGACCAAGGTGTGGAACGACCACCAGGGGCGCGACGCGACCCTGCGGGCCTTCGACGGCAGCCTCGAGCGGCTGGGGCTCGACGCCGTCGACCTCTACCTGATCCACTGGCCGGCCGCCGCGAACGACCGCTACGTCGAGACCTGGCGGGCGCTGGAGGAACTGCGTGAGTCAGGGCGGGCGCGGAGCATCGGTGTCTCGAACTTCCAGGTGCCGCACCTGCAGCGGCTCATCTACGAGACCGGCGAGGTACCGGCGCTGAACCAGGTCGAACGGCACCCGTGGCTGCCACAGCGCGAACTCATCGCGTTCCACGAGCAGCACGACATCGTGACCGGAGCGTGGTCGCCGCTCGGCCGCGGGCGACTGATCGACGAGCCGGTACTGACCGACATCGCGGACGCGCACGGTGTGAGCGTGGCGCAGGTGCTCGTGCGGTGGAACGTGCAGCAGGGCGTGGTCGTGCTGCCGAAGTCGGTCACGCCGTCCCGGATCCGCTCGAACCTCGACGTCGACGGCTTCGTGCTGACCGACGACGAGCTCGCAGCGATCGCGACGCTCGAGTCCGGGCAGCGGACGGGCTCCCACCCGGACTCGGTGTCGTAGCCGGGTGGGGTACGCACTGTTCAGCAACAGCGAGTGGCGGGCCGTACTGTCGAGGGGTGATCGATCCTCAACAGACCGCCCGTGAACACCTGCGCCCCGATGAGCACCTGTACTGGGCCGGCACGAGCGATCCGGCCAGGCTCCTCTCGGGCCGCGACGGGTTCCTCATCCCGTTCTCGCTGCTCTGGTGCGGATTCGTCGGCTTCGGCACCGTCAGCGTCCTCCGAGACGGCGCAGCAGGGCCAGAGCTCGTCATCTTCCCGATCTTCCTCTTGATCGGCCTCCACATGCTGCTCGGCCGGTTCCTCGTGAAGCTCCACCGGAAGCGGACGACGGTCTACGCCGTGACCGACCGCCGCGCCCTGGTCATCACGGCGCGTGGGACCCGTGACGTCCCGGTCGGCCGATCGGACCGCATGACGCGCTGGTCAGCGGACCGACAGCACTGCACGGTCGAGTGGCAGGAGCAGTTCGGTCCGTTCGCTGGCGTGACCCGCGGTCTGCAGACGCAGATCTACGCGAACACCGGACTCGATGGATTCTTCGGTCCGCAGCTCGTGGCGTTCTGGGACGTCCGCGACGGCGAGGAACTCGTGCGCTCGCTGGAGCTTGCGACCCGCTAGCCGGATCAGCCCCAGCGGTCCTCCTCGGACTGCCACGGCAGGTGCAGGTCGCCCGGTTCGGGCTCGACGTCGCCGGCATCGTCCGCGCCGCCCGTCCCGGGAGCCGCGATGACCTTGGACGGGTCGATGCCGTCCGCACGCAGGTCGGCGTCGTCGCGCTGCTTCGTCTGGGACGCGTCCATCTCGCGCTCGCTCGACGGGCTGTACGACGTGTCCGCTGCTCGCTGCTCGCGTCCGCTGACCCCGTCGACGTCGTCGCTGTGCGCAGCGTCGCGGAGCGCGTCGTTGCGTGCGCGGTCGTCCGACGGCTCGGGGCCGGGGGCGTTCGGGATGCTGTCGCTCATGGTGTTTCCTCCTGCAGCGGACGGTAGTCCTCGGCCCCGTGTAACGAGTCTGGCTCGGTCCGCTCCCCGCACTCGATGACGTCCCTGGCCCCGCTACGCTGCCGACGAGGGGGAACGATGGGACGAACACGGACCGCGACGACCGCGGTGTTCGGCTCGGCGCTGGTGGGGCTGCTGCTCGCCGGGTGCACGGCGTCCGGCGGCGACGACGCGATCCCGGTGCCGACGCGACAGGCATCACTCGACGGAACGAGCCGGAGCCCGGGAGCCGACCCGACTCCCGCCGCACAACAGGTCAGCACGCCGCAGGTCCTGGCGCCCGGCACGGTCGCCGCCGAGACCGATGTCGTCTCGGCGAGCGGTGACACCCGGATCCACGTGCGGGTCGTCGCGAACGAGACCGGCACCTTCGACGCCGAGTTGTCCGGCTACCGCACGACGAACCCGCAGTGGATGAGCTTGGAGTTCCGCGGTGGTGACGCTGACGGTGCCGGCGACGCCAGCGGGTACCGCGCCGGAGTCGTCATCTGGGACCCGGAGACCGGTGCACCGGACTCGGTCGGACTGTCCGAGGCTGGGTCCACTCCGGACTTCCTGCACAGCGTCGCGCTCGTGCCGGCGCCGTCTGATGACGGGGACGATTCCGGACGCACCGGCATCGGCTCCGTGCTCGCAGTCGCTCCGTTGCACTGGACGATCCCCGACCCGTACCCGCACCTGCAGGTCGACGTGGGCGCAGCGCGGCCCGGGGCGAACGGTTGGGTGCACGAACGTCACGGTGTGCCGGTGTCGTACCAGGTGTCGAGCGACGACGCGCAGGTGACGGTCGCCGAACGCTTGGGCATCACCGTCGCGCAACTCCGCTGGCTGAACCCGTCGCTGCAGACCGGCGCGGGCGACCAGCTCATCACGGACCCCGATCTCAACCTGGATCCCGCAGCGCGCTGATCCGGTCGCCGCCCCGCCGCGCGGAGCCCGTCCGTACGGTCGGTTACGGTTGACCAGCACTCGCGAGCACTCGGCACCACCAGGAGGTCCCATCGTGACGATCGTCGCCGCCGCAGACGGCTCAGCCCTCGGCAACCCCGGCCCCGCCGGCTGGGCCTGGTACGTCGACGACGACCGGTGGGCGGCCGGCGGCTGGCCCCGCGCGACGAACAACATCGGCGAGCTCACCGCCGTCCTGCAGCTGCTCCGCGCCACGAAGGACACCGGCGAGCCGCTGCACATCCTGTGCGACAGCCAGTACGCCATCAAGGCCTGCACCGAGTGGCTCGCCGGCTGGAAGCGCAAGGGCTGGCGGAAGGCCGACGGCAAGCCGGTCCTCAACGTCGAGATCATCAAGGAACTCGACGCGGAACTGCAGGGCCGCAAGGTCACGTTCGAGTGGGTCCGCGGCCACGTCGGTCACGAGATGAACGAGGCCGCCGACGTGCGTGCCCGCGGCGCCGCCACCGCGTTCCAGAACGGCACCGACGTGCCGCACGGTCCCGGCTGGCCCGGCGCCGAGGTGCCCGAGCCGTCCGCGCTGCCCGACGCGACCCCGCCCGCGACCCTCTTCTGACCCTTCGCGCGGGTCAGTAGGTCCCGTCGCGCCGATCCTGGCGGGTGATCTGCTCCCCCGACGCCGGGTCGACGCCCGAGCGCGTGGTGGTCGTGGTGCGGCGACCGCCGAAGGCCACGGCGAGGCTGATGATGAGCAGCACGACACCGGCTGCCATCAGGATGTAGCCGATCAGGCGGAGGTCGATACCGGCGAGCTGGATGTTCAGCGCGAAGGCGACGATCGCGCCGATGACGATCAGGGCGATGCTGGATCCGATGCGCATGACGCAGTCCTCTCGGGTGGGGGTGGTGCCGGAGACGGTACACGTCCGACAACCCCAGCGCCGATCAGTCGACGTCGACTTCAGCCCACCCGTCGAACCGCCCGATCTCGGTGACCCGCACGACGGCCTCGCCGACCTCGTCCGAGGCGTCCAGGTCGATCGTCGCTGAGAACCCGAAGTCCTTGTCGCCCTCGGGGTCGGCGAAGATCTGCCGCGCCTTCCAGACCCGGGGTGATGCGGTGGCGCCGCTCTCGTCGAGCACCAGGTACTGCATCGAGCGCGCGTCGGCATCGGTGCCGATGGTGTCGTGCTCCTCGTAGTACTCCTCGAGCACGTTGTCCCACGCGGCCCGGTCGAAGCCCGCGGTCGCGTCGAGTTCCCCGAGCCCGTCGATGTCGTCGGCCGCGGCGAGCAGTACGCGCTGGAACAGGGCGTTGCGCACGAGCACCCGGAACGCCCGCGGGTTGCCGGTGAGCCGTGCGGGCTGCGGCGGCGCGATCTCCTCGTGCTCCTCGGACGCCAGCAGGACGTCGCCGTTGAGCAGCGCCTCCCACTCGTCGACGAGCGAGGAGTCGGTCTGCCGCACGACCTCGCCCAGCCACTCGATCAGGTCGTCGAGCTCCTGGGTCCGCTGTTCCTCGGTGATGGTCTGGCGCATGGTCCGGTACGCGTCGGACAGGTAGCGGAGCACGAGGCCCTCGGAGCGGGTGAGCTGGTAGAAGCGCACGAAGTCGCCGAAGGTCATCGCGCGTTCGTACATGTCGCGGACGACGGCCTTCGGGGACAGCTGGAAGTCGAGCACCCAGGGCTGTTCGGCGGCGTAGGCCTCGTACGCGGCGGTCAGCAGCTCGTCGAGCGGCTTCGGCCAGGTGACCTCTTCGAGCAGCTCCATCCGCTCCTCGTACTCGATCCCCTCCTGCTTCATCCGGGCGACGGCCTCGCCGCGCTCCTTGAACTGCTGCTGTGACAGGATCGCCCGCGGGTCGTCGAGGGTGGCCTCGACGACCGAGACCATGTCCAGTGCGTAGGTGGGCGACTCCGGGTCGAGCAACTCGAACGCGGCGAGCGCGAACGGTGACAGCGGCTGGTTGAGCGCGAAGTTCGGCGCGATGTCGACGGTGAGGCGGTAGGCGCCGTCGACCTTCTCGATCACCCGCGCGTTGATGAGGGTCCGGGCGATGACGAGTGCCCGCCGGGCCATCGCGAGCTGCCGCGAGCGCGGTTCGTGGTTGTCGTAGACCAGCGACCGGACCTCCGCGAAGGCGTCCCCGCCGCGGGCGACGACGGACAGCACCATCGCGTGCGTGATCCGCATGCGCGAGACCATCGGCTCCGGCTCGGCCGCGATCAGCCGTTCAAACGACGCCTGCCCCCAGGACACGAAGCCCTCGGGCGCCTTCTTCCGCTTGATCTTGTTCTTCTTCTTCGGGTCGTCGCCGGCCTTGGCGACGGCGCGGGCGTTCTCGATGTCGTGCTCGGGTGCCTCGGCGACGACGTCGCCCTCGGTGTCGTACCCGGCACGTCCGGCACGGCCGGCGATCTGGTGGAACTCCCGCGCGGACAGCTGGCGCATCTTCGTGCCGTCGAACTTCGTCAGCCCGGTGAACAGCACGGACCGGATCGGCACGTTGATCCCGACGCCCAGGGTGTCGGTGCCGCAGATGACGGGCAGCAGGCCGCGCTGGGCGAGCTGCTCGACGAGTCGTCGGTACTTCGGCAGCATGCCGGCGTGGTGCACGCCGATGCCGGCCCGGATCAGGCGCGACAGGGTCTGTCCGAACCCGGCGCTGAACCGGAAGCCGGCGATGGCGTCGGCGATCTGGTCACGGCGTTCCCGCGAGGCGACCTTCGCCGACATCAGCGACTGTGCCCGCTCGAGTGCGGCGGCCTGGGCGAAGTGCACGATGTAGATCGGCGCCTTGCCCTCCTCGAGGAGCCGCTCGACCGTCTCCTGCACGGGCGTCATCACGTACTGGTACTCGAGCGGCACGGGTCGCGAGACACCGGTCACGCGGGCGGTGGGCCGACCGGTCCGGCGGGACAGGTCGTCGGCGATGGTCGTGACGTCGCCGAGGGTCGCCGACATGAGCAGGAACTGCGCACGCTCGAGCACGAGCAGCGGCACCTGCCACGCCCAGCCTCGGTCGGGGTCGCCGTAGAAGTGGAACTCGTCCATCACGACGACGTCGACGTCCGCGTCCGGTCCCTGCCGCAGCGCCAGGTTCGCCAGGATCTCGGCGGTGCAGCAGACGATCGGGGCGTCGGCGTTGACGCTCGAGTCGCCGGTGACCATGCCGACGTTCTGTGCTCCGAACAGCTCGACGAGCTGGAAGAACTTCTCGGACACCAGCGCCTTGATCGGTGCCGTGTAGTAGCTCCGCTTGCCCTCGGCGAGCGCAGCGAAGTGCGCGCCGGCCGCGACGAGCGACTTCCCGGTGCCGGTCGGCGTGCTCAGCACGACGTTCGCGCCGGAGACGAGCTCGATGACGGCTTCGTCCTGCGCCGGGTACAGCGGTCGGCCGCCCTCGGCGGCCCAGGCCGCGAAGGCCTCGTAGACCTCGTCGGGGTCGACGACGCCGTCCACCGCCGCCGGGATCGCGGCGACGAGCGGGGGCAGGGCGGTGACGTCGGTCATGCGCCCATCCTCCCAGGTGCGCATGTGCCGGACGGGAGGCCCGTGGCGGCGCCGCCACGGGCCTCCCGTCCGCCCCGTCGCCGACTCAGGCACACTTCGATACGTGCGCATAGACTCGCGCCATGCGCAAACTCGGCTTCCTCTCCTTCGTCCCGAACCACGGCGGCACCGACGGCGCCGCCGGCGCCCTGGAGGACGGCCTGCGCCTGTTCGAGACCGCCGAGTCGCTCGGCTACGGGACGGGCTGGGTGCGCGGACGGCACTTCGAGCCGTACCTGACGAGCCCGATGACCTTCTTCGCGGCAGCCGCGCAGCGCACCAGCACCATCGCGTTCGGCACCGCCGTGCTCGGCATGCGCTACGAGGACCCCGTGCGCCTGGCCGAGGACGCCAGCACCGTCGACCTGCTCAGCGGCGGCCGGGTGCAGCTCGGCATCAGCACGGGCATCGCCGGGTACGGTCCGATCCTCGACCCGGTGTTCGGCACGGTCGACCGTAGCTTCCGCGACGAGGCCGAGGCCCGCGCCGCACGGCTGCTCGAGGTGCTGCAGGGCGAGCCCCTCGGCAGCGCCGGCAAGGGCTACGAGAGCATCCCCGCCGGGGCCGACCTGACCCTGCAGCCGCTCAGCCCGGGCCTGCGCGACCGCGTGTGGTGGGGCGGCGGCAGCATGGGCACGGCGGTCCGCACGGCCGAGAAGGGCCTCCTGCTGCACTGCTCGACCCTGAACACCGAGGACACCGGAGCCCCGTTCGCCCAGGCGCAGGCCGACCAGATCGCCGCCTACCGCGAGCGGTTCGCCGAGTTGCACCCGCAGCGCGAGTCCAAGGTCGCCGTGGGCCGGATCGTGGTGCCGCTCCTCGACGACCACGACCGCGCCGTGCACGAGGAGTTCCTGACCGGGTACGCCTCCGGGATGGACGACGAGGGTCGACCGCTCTCGGGCACCCCGCCGTTCCGGTTCAGCAAGGTCGTGTCCGGCGAACCGGCGGCCATCGTCGACAGCCTGCTCGCCGACCCGGCGGTCACCGCCACCGACGAACTGGTCATCACCCTGCCAGCGAACGGCGACCGTGCGGCGCACGAGCGGATCCTGCGCATCGTGGCCGAGGAGATCGCCCCGGCGCTGCGGGCCTGAGGGCCGGTGCCGCGGGCTAGAGCGCCGGCGCCGCGGGCCCGACCACCTGCGGCCCCGCCGCCGCACCACCATCGAGAGTCAAGGGCATCCGGCAGGGCTCTGATCGGGTTGGTGAGGCCCGAGAGCCCGGCCGGATGACCATCTCGTCCCTGATCCGCACGAGATGGTGCACCCATCGTTCCACCTACCGAGCGGTTTGTCACACCGTTCCGCGCACCTGGGACGTATGAAGTTGACCAAGTGTCACTCGTTTTTCCGAACCGGGACGAAGTGCGGCAACCGGTTCACCGGTGCGCATCGGGGCCGGAACGAGCCACGGAACCAGGTTCCGGACACAGCACCGCGCGATCCCGTGGTGTTGTGTCCGGAACCTGGTTGCCGCGCCGGTTCACCGGTGCTCATCGGGGCCGGAACGACGAATGCGTCCCCGCGCGGACGCGGGGACGCATTCTGGGACGCACCGGGGAGGCCAGGGCAACAACGGCCGGATCAGGAGACCGAGTCGCTCACCCAGCGACCCCGTAGTCGGTGCGTGCGCGGACGGTAACCAGCCGACTCGCGCACATAGATGCTACTGAATGGAGTTGCGAGCTGCGCGGAAACCGGACGACTTCGTCACTCCAGTTCGAGGGACGTGGTTCCGGCGTCGTCGACGACCGAGGCGCCGACGTGCAGCGTGAAGGTCCCCGACTCGTACTGCCACGAGCCGTCCCAGTGGGCGAAGGCACGCGCCGGGACCTCGATCGAGACCTCCGTCGAGGCGCCTGCCGCGAGCCGGACCGGGGCGAACCCGACCAGCCAGCGCACCGGGCGGTCCACCGCCGACTCCGCACGGGACGCGTAGACCTGCACGACGTGCTTGCCGGCGCGGTCACCCGTGTTCGCGACGGTCGCCGTGACGATGACGGCGTCGCCCTCGCGCACGGTCGGGGTCGCGGAGACGCCCTCGATCGACCACGTGGTGTAGCCCAGGCCGTGCCCGAACGGGTACGCCGGCTCGGTGCCGGCGCGGAGCCAGGCCCGGTAACCGACGTGGACGCCCTCGTCGTAGGCGACCTTCCCGTCCACCGGGGTGACGTCGAGCACCGGGACGTCGGCCATCGCGACCGGCCACGTGGTGGGCAGGCGGCCGCCGGGCTCCTGCGCCCCGGTCAGTACATCGGCCAGGGCGTTGCCGTACTCCTGCCCGCCGAACCAGGTCAGCAGCACCGCGGCGACGTCGTTCCGCCACGGCATCTCGACCGGCGACCCGGCGTTCACGACGACGACCGTGTTCGGGTTCGCCGCGGCGACCGCGCGCACCAGGTCGTCCTGGTGACCGGGGAGTGCCAGCGAGGATCGGTCGTAGCCCTCGGACTCGACCTTGGAGTTCGTCCCGACCACGACGACGGCGACGTCCGCACCACGGGCGGCGTCCACCGCGGCCTCGATCAGCACGGCGGGGTCGTCGTCCGACGGCTCGGTGCCGAACTGGTACGCCAGCACCCCGCCGAGCGTCTCGTCCTGCACGATGTCGTACTCGATGCGGATCGCGACCTGCTGGCCGGTGGTCACCTCGACCGGCACCGACCGCGCCGGCGGGTTCAGGAACGCGGCACCGAGCTGGTCGCCCTCGAACGGCACGTCCTCGTCGAGCAGCAGCTCGCCGTCGATCCACATGCGTGACCGTCCGGCCGCGCCGATGCCGAACCGCACGGTCCCGGTCGACTCGGCCGTGTAGGTGGTGGTGATGTCGAGCCGGTCGGCTTCGCGGGTCGGGGCGTCGCCGCCGAACCAGAACAGTGCCGTCGCGCGGCGGTCCTCGACGAACAGCTCCTCGCCGTCCTTGACGAAGGCGACCCGGGCTCCGGGCTCCCCGGTGCCGGGGTTCGTGATGGTGGACAGCGGGAACTCCGCGATGCCCTCCTGCACGACGGCGCCGATCGCGTAGTCCACGCTCGCGCCCGGGAACGCCGAGCGGATGCCGTCCAGCGGCGACACGACCTGCGACGGCACGACCGTAGCCGAGCCACCGCCCTGCGTGCGGGCCTGGTCAGCGTTGTGCCCGATCACCGCGATGCGCGACACGGCGGGGGCGTCGAGCGGCAGGACACCGGAGTTGCGGACCAGGACCGTGCCCTCGGCCTCTGCCTCGCGCACGAACGCGATGCCGTCCTCGACGTGCACGGGCGACGCGGCGACGGGCTCGAAGCCCTCGAGCGCGCCGACGCGTGCGGCCAGGGTCAGGATCCGGCGGACCTTGCGGTCGATCGCCGCCATCGGCACCTCGCCGGACTGCACGGCGGCGAGCAGCGGGCCCTCGCTCCACCACGGGTTCGGCCCGGGCATCGCGACGTCCTGCGACGCCTTCGCCGAGTCCACGGAACGCACCCCGGTCCAGTCGGACACGACGATGCCGTCGAAGCCCCACTCCGAGTTGAGCGGGGTCTCGAGCAGGTCGCTCTCCGACGCCGTCACGCCGTTGATCGCGTTGTACGACGACATGATCGCCCAGGCGTGCGCCTCGGTCACGGCCTTCTCGAACGCCAGCAGGTACAGCTCGCGCAGCGCGCGGTCCGACACCTCGGTCGACGCGGTGAAGCGGTCGGTCTCGTAGTCGTTCGCGATGTAGTGCTTCGGGGTGGCGGCGACACCGTTCTCCTGCACGCCGTCGACGTACGACGCGGCCAGATCGCCGGTGAGCACCGGGTCCTCGCTGAACGCCTCGAAGTGCCGGCCGCCGAGCGGGGACCGGTGCAGGTTGATGGTCGGGCCGAGCACGACGTCGACGCCCTTGCGGCGGGCCTCCACCGCGGCGGCGGCACCGTAGCGCTTCGCGATCGCGCGGTCCCACGACGCACTCAGCGCGGTCGCCGACGGCAGGTTCAGGGACGGGTCACGCTCGTCCCACACCTCGCCGCGCACGCCCGACGGGCCGTCGGACATCAGGATCCGGCGCAGCCCGATCTTCTCGATGGGCCAGGTGGTCCAGAAGTCACGTCCGGTGAGCAGCTGCACCTTCTCGTCGGTGGTCAGCTGGCCGAGGAGCGCATCGATGCGCTCGGTCAGCGGCGTCGACGGACTGGAGGCGGTGCTCGCGTCGTTCACGGTGGTCACGGTGGTCGGTCCTCTCGTTCAGGGCCGCGGGGCGCCGCCTGGACGGCCGGGGCCTCGTCGCCCACACCCACCATCCACCGGGTTCGCCGCCCGCGCTGGCAGCTCCTGCACCGTACCACCGAAAACCAACCGTTGCTTGGTTTTCTGGGTCTCCTGTGGGCGGTACAGTCTGGCCATGGCACGACGGGGTTCGTACGCAAAGGGCATCGCGAAGCGCGAGGAAATCCTCACGGTCGCGCTGGACCTCGTGGCGTCGCAGGGCTTCCGGCGGACGAGCATCAAGGACATCGCCGACGCCGTGGAACTGACCCAGGCCGGCCTGCTGCACTACTTCGACTCGAAGGACGAGCTCTGGGTCGAGATCCTCCGCCGCCGCGACGAACTCGACCTCGCGCACGACTGGCAGGCCGCGGACCCGGCAGCCCTGCTCGCCGCGATCGTGCGGCACAACGCCGAGGTCCCGGGCCTGGTGCAGATGTTCGTCAACCTGTCCGCCGCCGCTGCCACCGACGCCGAGCACCCGGCGCACGAGTACTTCCGCGAGCGCTACGAACGCAGCCGCCGCGTGCTGTCCGCCGACTTCCGGACCATGCAGCAGGACGGTCGACTGCGTACCGACATCGACCCCGACGAGCTCACCAGCGTCCTGCTCGCGGTGTCCGACGGCATGCAGATCCAGTGGCTCTTCGACCCCACCCGCGACATGGCCGAGCACGTCGAGCTCGTCGCCCGCCTCGCGATCGCCCAGGTCGCCCCCACCGCCTGACGGGAGGCGCACCGCACGTCCGCACCGAGCCTCCCGCCGGCGAAGTGGTCAGGGCAAGCGCACGGCAGCGAGTTCGTCCGCCGCGGTGCTCCACGCGCGGACCTGCGTCTTCGAGAGGGGTTCCTCCGGAGACATCGACCAATCTGAGATGTTCCGGCCCCGCATCTCCCGCGCGAGGTGGTCACGCACCGCTCGCTTCGAATCCGTCGACAAGGCCGCTCCGTAGTGCTCCGCACCAGGAACGTCGGCCAGTTCGGTCAGGTACGCCTGGCAGAACCAATCCGCTGCTTCGGCCCGCAGGTACGGGCTCTCGAGCGTGGCGTACCAGCGGCGGAAGAACTCGTCGTACGGGCCAGAGTCCTGCATGAACCCACCAGAAGCAAAGAGGAGTTCACGGACCCGCTGAGGGGTGAGCCCTCGGGCGGCTCGGACGGCATCACCGATCCTTCCCCCGTCGACGAGGCTCGCTATCTCGCTCATTTCACCCATCCATTGCTGATGTGACCGCCGGTCGACGTCCGAACGGTGATCGTCCGCCCGCTGTATCGCCACGTGTAGTCGATGTGGTCACGCGCCTTCGCTGAACGTCCGTTCGCGACAGCCTTGCTCATGAGGTCTGCGACCTTTGCACGTGTCGTACCACCCACGTACCGCCAGTTGTGCTTCCGCGCCATGATATGAGTCCACTTCGACGTTGTGAGGGACAGCGCGTACTTCTTCGCGGCGCTCTGGATCGCGGCCTTCGAGAACTGGCGGATGGCCATCTGGATACCCACACGAGCAAGCACCACCAGGATCAGCGGCAGAACCTGCGCTTCGGTGGCTGCCGTGTCGATGAAGTGCGTCTCACCTGTCGAGTCCGAGGTGAGGAGCGCGGAGAAGTTCTCGGCGTCGACGATCGTGAGGTCGCTGATCGAGTACGTGTCCTCGAGCGCATCCCCCTCTTGGGCAGTCTCAACGCTCACCGTGTCGATCACGTTGCCGTCGATCGCGACGACAGCCTCACCGTCCATCCCGAGTTCCGACTCGATCTGGGTGGAGACGGACGCCTCACCAGCAGGATTCCCTTCCGTCACCACGGAGATGTCGACGGCCGCCGCATCAGGATCACGGTCCACGGGTTCGGCAGACGCGGGCGCGACAAGGCTGAACACCATCACTGCCGTCACCAACACGCCGACGGGCGGTGTCCACTTGGAGAGCTTCATTGGTTCTTCCTTTCGGTACACCGCAGCACTGGAACGCCGCGGTCGTCTTTGACGCCACGACGCTGCGCGTCGCGGAGCAAGTCATCGCGGGACACAGGCCACCCGGCACAACGGATCACCGCGGAGACGGCCGATGCGGCTGCGATGCTCGTCCCGGAGACCTCACCGCCAGAGCCGAGGTCGACGTCAACACCGAGTGCGCTGACGTCGCCGTCACGTGGCGACGTCGACGCCCGTGCCCCGGAGTGATCCACACTGGACACCGAGAGCACGGATTCGTGATCAGCAGGGAAGGACCTCGCACCGATCAATTCGTTTCGCATGCTGCTCACCACGAGGACGTCGTTGCGATCCGCGTTCCGCAAGGCAGCCCGAAGCGCGGCCGAGTCGAAGCGACTGCTCAGAGCGATCAACACGATGTCGGCTCCACTGCCGACGGCCCATTCCACGCCTTGGGCGATTGAGTCCGGAGCGGCGGGGTGATTCGGCGTCGCCACTCGTACGTCGAGAAGTGATGGGGTTCCCTCACCGAACTCGGCGAGAAGTGCCGCCGCGAGCAGGTCAGCATGGCCAT
Source organism: Curtobacterium sp. MCLR17_042 (assembly GCF_003234695.1). Classification (NCBI taxonomy): domain Bacteria; kingdom Bacillati; phylum Actinomycetota; class Actinomycetes; order Micrococcales; family Microbacteriaceae; genus Curtobacterium; species Curtobacterium sp. MCLR17_042. The sequence continues at coordinate 18,917 of NZ_QKTD01000007.1, read as the reverse complement.
CAGGCGACTCGTCCGGAAGGTTCGGCGCGATCCAAGTGTGTGCTGCACCCGTTCGCCCGAGGGATGGCGTCATCCCGCCGTCCACGATCGCGATGGTCCGCTCGCTGGCTTCACCCGCCGGTGCCCACATCGGGTCGGACGAACAGCCGGCAAGGCTCGATGACAGCACGACCGCCGCAACGATCGTTCCTCGCCGAATCACGATGCCCACACTGGCATATGAGCGTTGACATTTGCAATGACGGATTGTGTCAGCTCCGGGGTACGGACAGGGCCTGGTCGCGTCAGGTGCGGCGGGGCAGGATGGTCGATGCCCGCCAGGGTGTGTTCCGACGACGATGTGGAGTGACGCGATGACGCGTGTAGTGGTGACCGGTGGCAGCGGCAAGCTCGGACGAGCGGTGGTGCGCGACCTCGATGCGCACGGGTACGACGTGGTCCTGCTCGACCGCGCCCCCTCCCCCGACAAGCCCGAGCGAGTCCCGTTCGTGCGGATCGACCTGACCGACCACGGCCAGGTCCTGAACGCCCTGCTCGGCATCGACGACCGGTACGACCACGTCGACGCCGTCGTGCACCTCGCGGCGGTGCCGGCTCCGGGGCAGGTCCCCGACGTGGCCCTCATCACGAACAACGTGACCTCGTCGATCAACGTCTTCCACGCAGCCCGTGCCGCGAAGATCAAGAACGTCGTGTGGGCGTCGAGCGAGACCCTGCTCGGCATCCCGATGGGCGAGCACCACCCGCCCTACCTGCCGGTCGACGAGGAGTTCGCCGTCCGCCCGCAGTCGTCGTACTCGCTCGGCAAGGCGGTGGAAGAGGAGATGGCCCGCCACTTCACGCGCTGGGACCCGGAGCTGAAGATGATCGGCCTGCGCTTCTCGAACGTGATGGACGAGACCGACTACCCGGCGTTCCCGTGGGACGCCACCCCCGAGGCGAAGACGTTCAACCTGTGGTCGTACATCGACTCCCGCGACGGGGCCCAGGCCGTCCGCCGGGCACTCGAGGCCGACCTCACCGGGTTCGAGGCGTTCGTCATCGCGAGCCCCGACACGGTCATGGACACCCCGACCATCGAGCTCGTCGAGCGCTTCGTGCCGGACATCGAGCGCCGTGCGGACATCGACGGCGTCAGCTCGCTGCTGTCGTCGGAGAAGGCCCGCGAACTCCTCGGCTACACGCCCGAGCACAGCTGGCGCGACCACCGCGCCTGATCGTCAGGCAGCGGGGACGAGCAGCCCGTCGAGCACCAGGTCGCGCGCCGCCGGCAGCAGGTCGGCGGCGAGCGCCTGCTCGTCCACGCCGGTGATCTGCGCGAGCGCGCCGATGATCGCGGCGACGGACAGGTCGCCGTCGCACGCACCAACGAACGCCGCGAGTGCGGTGTCCGCGTCCACCCGGCGCCCGAGCCCGCCACCCTGCACCAGGGTCATCACGGTGGGGTCGTCGTTGCCCGGCCAGTAGAACCGCTCCTCGGTGACGTCACCGGCCACCGACAGGTGGGCGGTGGCGAGCGCAGCATCGTCGTGCGCGGCGAGCCAGGCGGCCGCGTCGAGGACGCGGGCGACCGTCGCGCCGAGGCCCGCGGGGTTGGAGCCGAGCGTCTCGGGGACCCGCTCGAACCGGCGGAGGCCGGACGTGCCTCCAGGCAGGGGTCGACGCACCACGACGTAGCCGAAGCCGACGCCGGTGACGCGACGGTCCGCGAAGTCATCGAGCCAGGCGCCCATCAGGGTGTCGAACTCGGCCGTGCCGGGCTTCGTCCCGCCGTCGCGGATCCAGGTCTCCGCGTAGGACGTCGGGTCCTGCCGCTCGCGCTCGATCACCCACACGTCGAGGTCGGTGTCGGCGAACCAGGCGCGCACGCGGTCCAGACCGTCGACGCCCCAGTGGTACTCCCAGTTGCCGAGGAGCTGGGCGGTCCCACCGGGATCCAGGTGGTCGGACAGGCCGCGGAGCACCGTCTCGACCAGGGCGTCGCCGACCATGCCACCGTCGCGGTACTCGTAGGACGGGACACCCTCGCGACGGGGTGTGATGACGAAGGGCGGGTTCGAGACGATCCGGTCGAAACGCTCCCCCGCAACCGGCTCGAACAGTGAGCCGAACCGGAAGTCGATGCCGTCGATGCCGTTCAACTGGGCGTTGAACCGGGCGATGTCGAGGGCACGGCGGGAGATGTCGGTGGCGACCACGTGGTCGGCGAACCGCCGTGCGTGCATGGCCTGGATGCCACAGCCGGTGCCGAGGTCGAGCACCCGCTCGACCGGCACGGGCAGCTGCAGGCCGCTCAGCGTGGTGGTGGCGCCGCCGATGCCGAGCACGTGTTCCTCGCTGATCGCGTGCCCGAGGGCGAGCTCGCCGAGGTCGGAGACGATCCACCAGCTGCCGGCGCCGAGGTCGTCGACGAAGGCGTAGGGACGCAGGTCGACGGTGGGGTGCACGAGCGCGTCGGCACTGTCGCCGTCGCTGCGCAGCAGGCCCGCGGCGATGACGGCGTCGAGCCCCGCGGTCGGGAACGCCACACCGGCCTCGGCCCGCGTCACCGGCAGGCCGAGCACGAACAGTGTCGCCAGGGTGCCGAGCGGCGTGGCCTCGCGGGCGGCGAGCGCACGGAGCGCGGCGACCCGCGATCCGCGGTGCAGCGACGCAGCAGCCTCGGTACCCCACAGGGAGTCGAGCCGGTCGACGGTGAAGCCGGCGGCCGTCAGGTCCGCGGCGAGCGCCGTGGTGACGGCGGGGTCCGCGACGATCGACGGCAGCGTGTGCACAGTGTCCACGCCCGCGCTCCCGCCGGCGCTCACGATGCGATCCCCTCGCGCAGCAGGGCCGCGGGGACCTGCCAGTCGAGCACCAGGTCGAGGAGCCCGGGGAACCGCTGCTGCACGTCCTCGACGCGGACGCGGCTGACGCGGGTCAGGCCCTCCAGGTGCTGCTCGAGCAGACCGGCCTCGCGCAGGACCCGGAAGTGGTGGGTCAGCGTGGACTTGGGCCGGTCGATGCCGACCCAGCCGCAGCTGCGCTCACCCCCGGCCGCGTCGACCAGGTAGCGGTGCAGGATCGCGAGCCGGATCGGGTCGCTCAGGGCGTCCATCACGACCGGGAGGTCCATCTCGGCCACGGACGGCTGCGGCAGCCGTTCAGGAGCATCGACGTGCGCGGGCATGGACGGGACGCTACCACCGTTCGGCTTGCTGTACGACTTGCGTCGTACTGTTCGAGTGCGGTACGAATGCAGTCGTACTGCACGGAGATGGAAAGGGGTGCGCATGCACCAGTCAGCTCGTTCGGTCGCCGGGTTCTGGATCCTGGCGGCGATGCTCCTGGTCTCGGTCGCGTCGTCGGCCGTGCCGTCGCCGATCTACCCGGTCTACGCAGCCGAGTGGCACCTCACCCCGCTCATGCTCACCGGGGTCTTCGCCATCTACGTCGCCGGCCTGCTCGCGAGCCTGCTCGTCGCGGGTCGCCTGTCCGACCACGTCGGTCGCAAGCCCGTGCTGGTCGTCGGCGGCCTGGGCGTCGCACTGTCGCTCGGCCTGTTCGCGATGGCGGACGGGGTCGTCGCGCTCATCGTCGACCGGATCGTGCAGGGTGTCTCGGTCGGGCTGCTCATCGGGGCCCTCGGCGCGGCCCTCATCGACAACTCCCTCGAACGCCACCCGACCATGGCCGGCGTGCTGAACGGCGTCATCCCGCCGATCGCCCTGGCCACCGGCGCGATGTCGAGCGGCGCGCTCGTGCAGTGGGGTCCGGCGCCGGAGCAGCTCGTCTACCTGCTGTTCGGCGCACTCCTCGTGCTCCTGGTGCTCGCGCTGTTCGTCGTCCCCGAGCAGGTGCAGCGTCGCCCCGGCGCGCTCCGCTCCCTGCGCCCGACGATCAGCGTGCCGCGGTCCTCACGCCGGCTGTTCCGCGGCGTCGCCGGGTCGCTCGTCGCCAGCTGGGCGCTCGGCGGCATGTTCCTGTCGCTCGTGCCCTCGGCGCTCGGCACGGTGTTCGGCATCACGAACCACTTCGCCGCCGGTGCGCTCATCGCCGTGGTCACCGGCGTCGGTGCCCTGACCGGCCTGGCGATCCAGCGGATGGACACCCGTCGCGCGGTCCTGCTCGGACTCGTGGCCCTCGTGCTCGGCCCGATAGTCACCGTGTCGTTCGTGTTCGCGCACTCCCTGCCGGGCATGGTCGTCGGCAGCGCGATCGCCGGTGTCGGCTTCGGTGCCGGGTTCCAGGCGCCGCTGCGGATGCTGCTCGCCACCGCCGCCCCGACCCACCGTGCCGGACTGCTCTCCACGATCTACGTCGTCAGCTACCTGGCGTTCGGGGTGCCCTCGGTCATCGGAGGCCTGCTCGAACCCTCGGTCGGTCTCGTCCCGGTCATCGCCGGGTACGGCGGCTTCATCGTGCTCGCCGCGGTCGTCGCCCTCGTGCTGCAACTGTCGTCGAAGGACGCCGCCGAGGTCGAGGAGCGCGCGGCCGAGGTCATCGAGCGCACCGCCACCGGCTCGATCCGGGTCGCGGCCGAGTAGCGAACCGTCCGGCACGGTTGGACGCGCTCGCACGGTGCGGCGATGCCCATTCGGTGCGAGGTTGACCGCTCAGTGCGGGTCTGCAGCGCCGCACGGAGCCATCAACCTCGCACGCGGTGAACAGCACCGCACAGTGCCGACCGCACCAGCGCCCGACCGCAGCGGCCCGACTAGTGGCCCGGTCGCGCCGAGTTCGTCCCGCGAGCGCGCGCACGCACCCCGACGGTCCGCGCCGCACCGGTGTGCGCAGCATCGACGTCGGCCTTGCCCCGGTCCGCAGCATCGCGCAGACGCTTCGGCCCGTGCCGCTTGGCCCAGTCCCAGAAGCGGTGCAGCTGCGCCTTGAGCCACGTGATGATCTTGTGGAAGAAGTGGAACTCGCTCGCCAGCACCGTCAGGCCGATGAACACCACGAGCCACCCCGGCCCCGGCAGCGGCACCAGGATCAGCCCGATGATGACGACCAGCCCGCCCACCAGACCGACCAGCACCTTGTAGAGCAGGTGCACGTGCGGCCGCGCGTGGATCCAGGTGCGCAGGCGGTGGAACCACTGGAAGCGCTGGCGCGGCGCGCCGTCGGCCCGGGCTTCGCCGGGTCGGTCGTTCGGGTCGCCGTCCATGCCGAAAACGTAGGGCGCGCGGCTGGGAATCAGCGGCGCACGGGGTGGACGCGGGGTGCGCATGCCGGGAGGCGCGTGGCGGGGACAGCCCGCGCCTCCAGGCCGTCAGGCGGCACCGATCGCGTGCCCCTCACGCGTGCGCGACGCACGTCGCCGCCCACGGGACGGCGGCCAGCCGTGCCTCCGGGATCGGCTCGCCGCCGACCGTGCAGCGACCGTAGGTGCCGTCGTCGAGTCGTACGAGCGCTGCGTCCACTTGGCGGATCCGCAGCTGGGCACCGTCGCGGACCGCACCGAGCGAGCCGCGTTCCCAGGCCAGGGTCGCGCCCTCTGGGTCGTGTTCGTCGTCGGAGTTCGCATCCTGCCGGGCGTCGCTGACGTCGCGCATGCTCCGCTCGACCTCGGCGAGCAGCCGGACGTTGCGGACGCGTTCGGCCTCGAGCGCGGGGCGGGGGTCATCCATCCCGGACACGGTAGTCGCGGCGGAATGGCCCCGCCTCCGGATGCGTTCGCATGGACATGACGAAGATCGGGTTCCTGTCGTTCGGACACTGGCGTGACGTGCCGGGGTCGAAGGTGCGCAGCGGGCGGGAGGCCCTGGTGCAGGCGATCGACCTCGCGGTCGCAGCCGAGGAAGCCGGCGTCGACGGCGCCTACTTCCGCGTCCACCACTTCGCACCGCAGCAGGCCGCACCGTTCCCGCTGCTCTCCGCCATCGCCGCGAAGACCAGCCGGATCGAGATCGGCACCGGCGTCATCGACATGCGTTACGAGAACCCGCTCTACATGGCGGAAGAGGCTGCCGCCACCGACCTGATCTCCGGCGGCCGACTGCAGCTCGGTGTCTCGCGGGGATCACCCGAGACCGCCCTCGCCGGCTACCAGCAGTTCGGCTACGTGCCCGACGCCTCCGACGAGAACGGCGGCGACATGGCCCGTGCGCACACGAACGTGTTCCGCCGCGCGATCGCCGGCGAGCCGATGGCCGACGCCAACCCGCAGATGACCGGGTCGGTCGGGTCCCTGCCGATCTCCCCGCTGTCCGACTCGCTCGGCGACCGGATCTGGTGGGGTGCCGGCACCCGTGCCACCGCTGAGTGGACCGCCGAGCAGGGCATGAACCTGATGTCCTCGACCCTGCTGACCGAGGACACCGGCGTGCCCTTCGACCAGCTGCAGGCCGAGCAGATCGAGCGCTTCCGCCGGGTGTGGTCCGAGTCGGGCTGGGACCGCGAACCGCGCGTCTCGGTCTCGCGGAGCATCATCCCGATCATCGACGACGAGTCGCGCCACTACTTCGGCGTCCGCGCGCAGGTCGAGGGGCAGGACCAGGTCGGGCACCTCGACGGCGGGCTGGCCCGGTTCGGCCGGTCCTACATCGGTGAGCCCGAGCAGCTCGTCGCGGAACTCGCGGCCGACCAGGCCGTCCGGGCTGCCGACACCGTGCTCGTCACCGTGCCGAACCAGCTCGGCGTGGACTTCAACGCCCGGCTGCTCGCCGCCGTGAAGGACGTGTTCACCGAGGTCGACGCGGAGCCGGTCCCCGCCTGACCCGGGATCGGGCTCGGTTCGAGATCGGTCTCGGTCTCGGGATCGGTCTCGGTCTCGATCTCGATCTCAGCTGCTCGGCCAGAGCAGCCGGAACCGCTCGCACACGACCGGCATGTCCGGCGCGAACCCCCGCGGGTTCTCCGAGTGTGCGCGCCAGAACGCCTCGTGCACGGTCCGCCAGTGTTCGAGCGTCCGGTCGCCTTCCCCCTCGGCCCGGGCGTGGTCCGCGTCGACCTGGTCGAACGGAACCACCCGGACCGCCGTCGTCTCGACGACGGCACGGGGCGCACGCGAGCCGTCGGTCACGATGCTCACCTCGTCGACCGTCGGCAGCGGGTCACCGGTCGCCTCGTAGTCCCAGAGCGACGACGCCGTGCCGACCTTGACCCCGTCGAGCACGAGCTGCAGGAGCGCGTCCGCCTGCTCCGGGGTCGCGCCGAAGGACCACGCCTCCGGCACCTCCGTCGGAAGGCTCGGACGCTCGCTGCGTCGCACGGTCCAGAAGTCGTCGAGCGTCGAGGGCACGCCCCGACCGTAGTGCACCGGTCCGGTCCCCCCTTGTGCTGACACCCGGCTGGGGACTGGGGCGGGGCCGACCGCGCTCCTAGGCTCGGGAGCGTCGATCCACCCCGCACCTCGAGGAGCAACCGTGACGCTGCCGGCCGCAGGCTGGTTCCCGGACCCGCAGGACGCCCGTCGTCTGCGGTGGTGGGACGGTCGCACCTGGGGAGCGGCCACACGGGTCCCCGCGGCTGCTGCTGACCCGGTCACGCCGATCGTCGTCGCGCCGGTGGGGCCGTCGTTCTCGGTGCAGACCGCGGCGATCCGGACGGACGCATGGGCATCGGGCACCGCCGGCGACCGTCGGCTCTGCGTGTTCACGGTGCTCGCGGTGCTGCTCGCCGTGGTCTCGGTCGTCGCGAACCCCTGGGGCCTGGCGGGGCTGCTCGCCGTGGCGTGCGGGGTCATCGGCATCGTCCGTCCCGGGGCCGTCGGTGCCTGGGCGGTCCTGGCGCGGAGCGCTTCGGCGAGCGCCCTCGTCGTCGCGGTGACGACCACCGTCATCGCCGCGTCGGCCCAGTTCGACCTGTTCTGAGCGCGCAGGCGCCTACCGCCGCGCCCGAGGGTGCGCCGTCTGGTAGACGTCGCGCAGCATGTCTGCCGTGACCATCGTGTAGATCTGCGTCGTGGCGACACTCGCGTGCCCGAGCAACTCCTGCACCACGCGCACATCGGCACCGCCCTCGAGCAGGTGCGTCGCGAACGAGTGCCGGAACGTGTGCGGTGACACGTGCGCCTCCAGGTCGGCGGCAGCAGCGGCGGCCTGGATCACGAGCCAGGCACTCTGCCGCGACAACCGCGCTCCACGGGCACCGAGGAACAGTGCCGGCGTCGACGGCCCTCGTGCCGCGAACACCGGCCGTGCCCGCACCAGGTACGCGTCGATCGCTGCACGGGCGAAGCTGCCGAGCGGCACGATGCGCTGCTTGTTGCCCTTGCCCGTGACCTTCACGACGGAGAGCTCGCCGTCGCCGTCCGACAGCGTCGTCACGTCGTCGACCGACAGCCCCACCGCCTCGGAGATCCGCGCACCGGTGGCGTAGAGCAGCTCGAGCAGGGCCTTGTCCCGCAGCTGGACGGGGTCGTCGGCGTCGACGGACACCGCCCCGAGCAGCCGTTCCATGTCCTCGACGGGGATCGCCTTCGGGAGCCGCATCGGAGCCTTCGGCGGCCGGACGGCGGTGCCGGGGTCGAGCGGCAACCAGCCCTCTCCCGCGGCGAAGGCGGTGAACGAACGGACCGAACTGAGCATCCGCGCGATCGACCGTGGCGCCAACGGTCCCGATGGTCGCGTGGCGAGGTGCTCGACAAACCCCGAGACGTCCGCCCGCGCCAACCGTGCCACGTCCTGCAGCGCCGAGGATCCCCCGGCCCGGTCCGCACCGTCCGACTCGACGACCGGAGCGGCCGCCAACCACGACGTGAACACGGCGAGGTCCCGCCGGTACGCCGACAACGTGTGCTGCGAGAGTCCCCGCTCGATCGCGACGTGCCGCAGGTACGTCTCCGCGGCACGGTCGAGGGGCATCACCTCAGCAGGCTAACCGGCGCGGGGCCACCCGCCGTCAGTGCAACGCCTCGTCCGGCGTGCCCACGCGGAACCCGGTGAACGTCACGGTCAGCCCGGCCCGCGTCGGCCCGGCGCACAGCAGCCCAGCGGACACGACGGCGTCCGGGTCGAGGTACGCGACCCGGACGAGTCGGGGCTCCTCACCCTCGGCCCACGCCCGGATCGTCACGGCGTCGCCATCGCGGCTCGCGCGGACGGTCACCACCCGGCCCGCCCACTCCGGCACGGGCGACACCGACCAGTCCGAGAACCCACGCGTCACCACGGCGCCGAGCTGCGGCGCTCCGTCCGAGAACTCCACGCCGGCCTTGATCCAGGTCTGTTCGTCGACGCGCAGGAACACCCCGGCCTGGTCGAACTGCTCGGTGTAGTCGAGCACGAACGACGCCTCGACCGACAACGGCCCGTCCGTCGGCTGCAGCAGCGCGTGCTCGGAGTCGTGCACGAACCCGTACGAGGTCGTCCGCCAGGCGTCACTGCCCTCGACCGCGGTGACGCGGAACACGTCGCCGTCGAACCCGGCGGCCTCCGGCTCGTGCGTCCACGTCCCGGTGGCGACCAGCTCGCGCAGACCGTCGCCCGCGAGCCCGCTCACTTGCGGCGCTGTTCGATGGCCTCGACGGCGAGCGTCGCGACGACGAGGGCCGAGTTGTTGAGCCGACCGCCCAGGATCCCCTCGAGCAGCTCTGCCCGGGGGACCCAACGGGTCACGATGTCGGCCTCTTCGGCCTCGCGCTCGAACGCGGACTCGGTCGATCGCACACCGCGCGCCCGGTAGATCTGGATGAACTCGTCACTGCCACCCGAGGACGTGTTGTAGCGGACCAGGGGCTCCCACGTGTCGGCCTCGAGGTCGGCCTCCTCGCCCAGCTCGCGCTTCGCAGCCGTCAGGTGGTCCTCGCCCTCCATGTCGAGCAGGCCGGCGGGCAGCTCCCAGTCGCGCAGCCGCACCGGGTGCCGGTACTGCTGGATGACCAGGACGCGGCCCTCGTCGTCCTCCGCGTACACGGCGACGGCACCCGTGTGGTCGATGTACTCGCGGACCATCGAGTCGCCGTTGTACGCGACGGTGTCGCGGCGCACGTCCCAGACGGCGCCCTCGTACACGACGGTGGATTCGGTGACCTCGAAGGAGGCGGACTCGTCAGCGATCGGTGCGTCTGTCACGTCCCCATCCAAGCACGCGTGCGCCGGGTGCCCCCGTCGGAACCAGGTTCCGGACACAGCACCGCGTCGTTCCGCGGTTCCGTGTCCGGAACCAGGTGCCGTGGACGCGCCCCGGACGGACGGGAGGCGCGGTGCCAGCTGGCACCGCGCCTCCCGTCCGATCGTGGCGACCCGGCGCTTACGCGACCTGCTCCTCGGTCTGCGGGTCGAACAGGCTGGACGCCTCGTGGCGCTCGATCGCGGCCGCGACGAGCCCCGCGAACAGCGGGTGCGCATCGGTCGGACGCGAGCGGAGCTCCGGGTGCGCCTGGGTGGCGATGTAGAACGGGTGCACGTCGCGCGGGAGCTCGACGTACTCCACCAGCGTGCCGTCGGGCGAGGTGCCCGAGAAGACGAGGCCGGCGTCCGCGATCTGCTCGCGGTACTTGTTGTTCACCTCGTAGCGGTGACGGTGGCGCTCGGAGGCCTCGGGCGCTCCGTACAGCTCCGCCGCCAGCGACCCTTGCGTGAACGACGCCGGGTACAGGCCCAGGCGCATCGTGCCGCCCAGGTCGCCGCCGGCGATGATGTCGACCTGCTCCGCCATCGTCGCGATGACCGGGGTGGAGGTCTCCGGGTCGAACTCGGTGCTCGACGCGTCGGTCAGACCGACCTCGTGGCGGGCGTACTCGATGACCATGCACTGCAGGCCGAGGCACAGGCCGAGCGTCGGGATGCCCTGCTCACGCGCGAACTTCAGCGCGCCGAGCTTGCCCTCGATGCCGCGCACGCCGAACCCACCGGGGATGCAGATGCCGTCGACGTCGCCGAGCTGCTTCGCCGCGCCCTCGGGCGTGGTGCAGTCGTCGGACACGACCCACTTCAGCGTCACCTTGGCGTCGTGCGCGAAGCCGCCGGCACGCAGCGCCTCGGTGACGGACAGGTAGGCGTCCGGCAGGTCGATGTACTTGCCGACCAGGGCGATCGTGACGGCCTTCTTCGGCTCGTGCACGGCCTTCAGCACCGGGGTCCACGCGGTCCAGTCAACCGGACCGGCGTCGAGCTTGAGCGCCTCGACGATGACCTGGTCGAGGCCCTGGTTGTTCAGCAGCGTCGGCAGGTCGTAGATCGAGGGGACGTCCACGGCGTTCACCACGGCGTCCTCGTCGACGTCGCACATCAGCGCGATCTTGCGCTTGTTCGACTCCGACACCGGGCGGTCGCTGCGCAGCACGAGCGCGTCGGGCTGGATGCCGATCGAGCGCAGAGCGGCGACGGAGTGCTGCGTCGGCTTGGTCTTCTGCTCACCCGAGGCGTTCATGAACGGCACCAGCGAGACGTGCACGAAGAACACGTTGTTGCGGCCGAGCTCGTGCCGCACCTGTCGGGCGGACTCGATGAACGGCTGCGACTCGATGTCGCCGACGGTGCCACCGACCTCGGTGATGATGACGTCGGGCTGCGGGTCGTTCTGCGCCTGCTCGCGCATCCGGCGCTTGATCTCGTCGGTGATGTGCGGGATGACCTGCACCGTGTCGCCGAGGTACTCGCCGCGACGCTCCTTGGCGATCACCGTCGAGTACACCTGACCGGTCGTGACGTTCGCGGCCTGCGACAGGTTGATGTCGAGGAAGCGCTCGTAGTGCCCGATGTCGAGGTCCGTCTCCGCACCGTCGTCGGTCACGAAGACCTCGCCGTGCTGGAACGGGTTCATGGTGCCCGGGTCCACGTTGAGGTACGGGTCGAGCTTCTGCATGACGACCTTGAGGCCGCGAGCCGTGAGCAGGTTGCCGAGGCTGGCCGCCGTCAGGCCCTTGCCGAGAGACGAGACGACCCCGCCGGTCACGAAGATCTGCTTCGTCACCTTCGGGGTCGAGTTCGAAGAATTGGTACCGCCGCTGAGAGTGTCCGCCACGGGATTCCATCGTACGTCAGAACTGCCGGGAGGCGCGACCTCGGTTCGCCGTGGGCGTTGCGCGGGTGGGTGGCCGGGTCCTCGGGCCGTGGCCGGGTCGGCGGGCGGCACCCGCCTGCTTGGTCGTCAGGCTCGCTGGCCGGCCACGTCGAGCAGCTCGCGGGCGTGCTCGATCCCGCTGGCGCTGTCACCGAGTCCGGAGAGCAGCCGTGCCATCTCCTGCAGCCGGTCCTCGCCCTCGAGCCGGCGCACGCTCGACGACGTGACGGCACCGCTGGCGTCCTTCACGACGTTGAGGTGGTTGTTCGCGAAGGCCGCGACCTGGGCCAGGTGCGTGACGACGATGACCTGCGTGCGCTCGGCGAGCTTCGCCAGCCGTCGGCCGATCTCGATCGCCGCCGCCCCGCCGACACCGGCGTCGACCTCGTCGAAGACGAACGTCGGCACCGTGGTGCTGCCGGCCATGACGACCTCGATCGCGAGCATCACGCGCGACAGCTCACCGCCGGACGCCCCCTTGCCGATCGGCCGGGGGTCGGTGCCGGAGTGCGGCTGGAGCAGGATCGTGACCTGGTCACGGCCGTGGCGGCGGTACTCGCCGGCGTCGGTGACCTCGACCACCAGCGTCGCACCGCCCATCGCGAGGGTCTTCAGCTCAGCGGTCACGCGCTTCGCCAGGTCGGTGGCCGCCTTGGCGCGCGCCGCCGTGAGCGCGGCGGCGGCGGACTCGAGCGCCTGCTCGTCCTGCTCGACCGACTGCTGCAACGCCGCGATCCGGTCGTCGTCGCCGTCGAGTTCGAGCAGCCGATCGCTCGCGCGCTGTCCGTAGGCGATGACGTCGTCCACCGTCTCGCCGTACTTGCGGGTGAGGCCGGCCAGCAGGGCTCGGCGTTCGTTGATGAGTTCGAGGTCGTGCCCGGCCTCGGGTTCCAGGGAACCGAGGTAGCTCGAGATGCTCGCCGAGGCCTCGGCCGCCTGGATCCCGAGCTCCGTGAGCTGCTCGAGCACCGGCTGCAGGGCACTGTCCGACGACGCGACGCGCTCCACGGCACGGCGTGCGGACTCGACCAGGCCGACGACGTCGGAGACGCCGTCGAGGGACTCGCTGGACAACGCCTCGTGCGCCAGGGCCGCGGACAACCGGAGCTCCTCGAGGTTGCCCAACCGTTCGGCGCGTTCGGCCAGTTCGACGTCCTCGCCGGGCTGCGGGTCGGCGGCCTCGATCTCGTCGGAGGCCGCGCGGATCCGCTCGGCTTCGGCCACCCGGTCGTCCCGGTCGCGGACCAGGACCTCGAGGTCACCGGCGTGCTGCTGCCAGGCGTCGTACGCGGCGACGTACCGGGCGAGGGCCTTCTCGAGCGAGGCTCCCCCGAACCCGTCGAGGGCCGCCCGCTGCGCCGTGGCCGAGGTGAGGCGGATCTGGTCCGACTGCCCGTGCACGGTGACGAGCTGGTCGGCGAGCTCGCCGAGCACCGCCACGGGCGCACTCCGACCGCCCACCGTGGCGCGGCTGCGCCCCTCGGCGGAGACCGTGCGGGTGAGGATGAGTTCGCCGTCCTCGACGGTGCCGCCGGCGTCCTCGACGCGTTCGGCGACGGCGTCTTGCTCGGGGACGTGCCAGCGGCCTTCGACGACAGCGCTCGACGCACCGCGGCGCACCGAGCCGGCATCGGCCCGCGCACCGAGCAGCAGCCCGAGCGCGGTGACGATCATGGTCTTGCCCGCGCCGGTCTCCCCGGTGACGACGGTGAAGCCCGGCCCGAGTTCGAGCGTGGTCTCACCGATGACACCGAGGTCGCGGATCGCGATCTCCTCGATCATCGGTCGTCCTCGTCGCTCTGGGGACCGCGCCACCCGGCGACGGGCAGCTGGAACTTCGCGACCAGGCGGTCGGTGAACGGAGCGTCCTTGAGGCGGGCGACCCGCACCGGATCGGGCGAACGCCGGACCTCGACACGGGCGCCCGGCGGCAGGTCGTGGGTCCGTCGGCCGTCGCACCACAGGACACCGACGCCGCTCGTGCGCCGCAGGACCTCGATCGCGAGCGTGCAGTCCGGCCCGACGACGATCGGACGGGCGAACAGGGCGTGGGCACTCAGCGGCACCATGAGCAGCGCGTCGACGTCCGGCCACACGATGGGGCCACCGCCGGAGAACGAGTACGCCGTGGAGCCGGTCGGGGTCGACACGACCACGCCGTCGCAGCCGAAGGACGACAGCGGGCGGCCGTCGACCTCGGTCACGACCTCGAGCATCCGTTCTCGGGAGGCCTTCTCGATCGTGGCCTCGTTCAGCGCCCAGCTCGAGTAGACGATCTGGTTGCCCACGACCACGTCGACCTGCAGGGTGACCCGTTCCTCGACGTTGTACTCGCCGGACAGCGCACGCTCGACCGTCTCGGACAGACCGTCGCGCTCGCTCTCGGCCAGGAACCCGACGTGCCCGAGGTTCACCCCGATCAGCGGAGCGCCGGTGTTCCGCACGAGTTCCGCCGCGCGGAGGATCGTGCCGTCGCCACCGAGCACGATGACGATCTCGAGCTGGTTCGGCTGGACATCGACGCCGAGGATGTCGACCTTGCCGACCGACGCTTCGGCACGACGGATGTCGGCGTACTCGTCGAAGGGCATGACGGGCGTGAGACCGGCCGCGTGCAGGAGGTCGCAGACCTCGACCGCAGCGTCGATCGAGTCACGGCGACCCGTGTGGGACACGAGCAGGATGTGCCGTTCGTCACTCATGAAGACCCTTCCGTGAGTTCGGTCGCCCGGACTCTCCATTCTGTCGGATTGCCCCCGACACCGCGCTGGAAGCGGGCCAGGTACTCGTGGTTGCCGTGTGTCCCGACGATCGGGGACGCGGCGAGCCCACTGGTGCCGAGGCCCAGGTCCCACGCCGCCCACAGCACGTTCATGAGCGCGTCGTTCCGGAGCCCGGCGTCGTGCACGATGCCCTCACGCACACCGCCACGACCCACTTCGAACTGGGGCTTCACCAGGAGCACGAACTCGTCCGCGGGGACGGCTTCGGCCAGCGCCGGCAGCACGAGTCGGAGCGAGATGAAGGACAGGTCCCCCACCACCAGGCTCGTCTCGGCGGCGGCGCCGTCGAGCGCCAGGTAGTCGGCGCGCGTGAGGTTCCGCGCGTTCGTCCCCTCGACCACGGCGACGCGTTCGTCGAGCGCGATGGTCGGGTGCAGCTGTCCGTGCCCCACGTCGAGCGCGATGACACGGCGGGCGCCGCGTGCGAGCAGCACCTGGGTGAACCCACCGGTACTCGCGCCCACGTCGAGCACGACCCGACCGGAAGGGTCGACGTCGAACGCGTCGAGTGCACCGACGAGCTTCCGGGCCGCGCGCGAGACCCACTCGTCCGCGGCGTCGACCTCGATGTCCGCGTCGGATGCGGTCGGCGTCGACGGTTTCAGGACGGCACGGCCGCCCACGAGCACCCGGCCGTCCTGGATCAGCTTGCTGGCGACGGTGCGCGACCGTGCGAGCCCGCGTGCAGCGAGGAGGGCGTCGAGGCGGACCGGGGTCGCGTCGTGCACGGCTCCGTCCGGCTCAGGCACTCGCGGAGCCGCCGCTCTCGAGCCGCGTCCGCAGCTCGTCGTGCAGGGCGGAGAAGGCGTCGGCGCGCTCGGCGAGCGGCAGGGCCTCGGCCTCGGCGGTGCGCGCGGCGAAGGCGTCCTGCTGCTCGGGTTCGGCGGACGGCTGCTCGGGGTTCGGCACGTCCGACACGCTACTCGCCGCCGTACAGCTGCGGGTCCACGTCGAGGCCGTAGATGGCCAACCCGGACTCCCAGATGAGCGTCGAGCCGGCACGGAGCCGGTCGATGTCCGTCCCGGCGTCGAGCACCCGGACGACGTGCCCGCGCATCGCCACCGTCGCAGTACCGACGGTCACGTACCGGGTGCCGTCCTCGTCCTCGCGCCGCACCGTCTCCGGGTACGGCTGGGACAGCCCTCGGAGGTCTTCGAGCACGTAGGTGGGACGCGAGCGCTGGTCGGCCGCGAGCACCTGCTTCGCCTTGTCGATGCCGGTGAGCACGAGCACGCTCGGGATCCCGACGTCGTTCGCGCCCTTGATGTCGGTGTCCAACCGGTCCCCGATGAACAGCGTCCGACCGCCGCCGAAGCGCTCGACCGCCGTGTCGAAGATCGGCCGCTCGGGCTTGCCGGCGACGACGGGCATCCGGCCGACCGCCTGGTGCACGGCGGACACGAGCGTGCCGTTGCCGGGCGCGATGCCCCGCTCGACCGGGATCGACCAGTCCATGTTCGTGGCCACCCACGGCACGTCCGGGTCGGCCAGGGCGAAGGAGGCCTCGGCCAGTTCCTTCCAACCGAGGTCCGGTGAGAAGCCCTGGATGACGGCGGCCGGGGAGTCCTCTGCACTCGAGGTGACGGTGAACCCGGCTTCCTCGACGATGCTGGACAGCCCGAGCCCGCCGGTGACCAGGACGGTCGCTCCGGCCGGCACCAGGGTCGCGAGCAGCTGGACGCCGGCCTGTGACGAGGTGACGACGTCGCCCTCGGACACCTCGAGCCCGTAGCGCTCGAGGTGCTCGGCGACGTCGATCGGCCGGCGCGATGCGTTGTTCGTGATGTAGCCGACCCGCGCCGTGAGCGATGCCCGGGTCAGGGCTTCGACCGCGTGCGGGATGGCGTTGCGCCCCCGGTAGACGACGCCGTCGAGGTCGGTGAGGACCACGTCGACGCCGTCGGTCAAGGCCGCCGAGTGCTCAGCCGGCTGCGGAGCCGTCGACGTCGCGGGGGTTGTCGTCGTCGATCTCGCCGGGCTCGTCGGCTGCGGAGGTGTCGTCGTCGAGGTCGTCGAGGGCGGGTTCGTCATCGAGGTCGTCGTCGATGTCGTCGGCGGATTCGTCGTCGCCGTCGAGCTCGTCGGTCGCGACGTCGTCGGCTCCGAGGTCATCGGCGGCGTCGTCTCCGGCGTCTCCGTGTTCTTCGACTTCGAGCGTTTCCTCGACCACATCAACTGTCTCCCAAGCGTTGTCGTCCGCGATTTCGGCGAGGGCCGCTGCCGCGCGGTCCACACGGGCCCACCACTCGTCGGCCTCGTCCTGTCGACCGAGCTCCTCGAGCGTGGCCGCGTAAGCACTGTAGAGCGCCGGGGACCACGTGTACGCGGTGGACGGGTCGAGCTGTGGAATCTCCAGCTCGCCGAGGGCGGCTGTGGGATTCCCGAGGTCGAGACGAGCGCCGGACATGGCGATCGCGAGCTCGACCTGCACCGGGGTCTCGAGGGCCGAGCGCTCGACCGAACGACCGAGCTCGAGTGCCCGCTCCGGACGGCCCAGGCCACGCTCGCAGTCCACCATCATCGGGAGCTGGTCGTTGCGACCGGAGATCCGACGGTAGGTGCGGAGCTCCCGGAGCGCGGTGGCGAAGTCGCCGAGGCGGTACGCGGTGATCGCGGCCGTCTCGCGGACGACACCGACACGACCGGCACGACGAGCAGCGCTCAGGGCGTGCTGGTTGGCCGTCTCGGGGTCGTCGTCGACGAAGAGTGCGGCGGCCACGAGGTGACGGGCAACCCAGTCGGCGTTGTCCTTGCTGAGGGTCTTCAACTCCATCCGGGCGGCGGGGTCGAGGTCGCGCGCCTGGATCTCCTCGGGGATCTCCGGGTCGTCGTGGCGCGGACGGATCGACTTGGTGCCGTAGGGGTCGCGGTCCTCCCAGTCGTCGCGCGCGGCCTCACCGAAACGGGCGCCGGCGTGACGGCTGCCGTCACCGAAACGACGACGGTCCTCACCGCCGTCGCGAGCCGGGCGGTCCGACGAACCGCCGCGGAACGGACGGTCGGACGAACCGCCACGGGCCGGACGGTCGGACGAACCACCGCGGTACGGGCGGTCGGACGAACCACCGCGGTACGGGCGGTCTCCGTCTCGAGCGGGACGGTCCGAGGATCCGCCGCGGTACGGGCGGTCCCCGTCGCGAGCAGGGCGGTCGGAGCCCCCGCGGTACGGGCGGTCCCCATCACGACGCGGACGGTCAGAGCCGCCCTGGAAGGGTCGGTCCCCGTCACGGCGCGGCCGGTCCGACGACCCGCCACGGTACGGGCGATCGCCATCACGAGCGGGACGGTCGGACGATCCACCGCGGTACGGGCGATCGCCATCACGAGCCGGACGGTCTGACGATCCGCCACGGTACGGCCGGTCGCCATCACGACGCGGACGATCTGAACCACCCTGGAACGGACGGTCACCGTCACGACGCGGACGGTCCGAGCTCCCACCACGGAACGGACGATCACCGTCACGAGCCGGGCGGTCCGAGCCACCACGGAACGGACGATCGCCATCGCGCCGCGGACGATCGGCACCGCGCGGACCATCGCCGCGCGGCGGCCGGCCGGAATCACCGCGGTCACCCTGCCACGACGGACGGTCGTTCCGGTCGCCGGACCGGAACGGACGATCGCCATCGCGACGCGGAGCACTGTCCCGGCGGGGTGCGCCGTCTCGGAACGGACGGTCTCCACCCTGCGGACGATCACGACGGTCGCCTTCGCGCCGCTCGAACTCACGAGGACCGGACGACCAACGACCATCGCTCTGGCCGTCCCGACGCGGAGCGCCGTCGCGACGGGGGAACCGGTCGCCGTCCCGTCGGGGTCGATCTCCGCGCTCCCCGTCGTTCCGCCGCTGATCGTCGTCGTTCGCCACCGTTGCTCCTCATCGCGTGCCCGGTGCAGTGCCTCGGGCGTTCGTCCGCTGTGTCGTTGTGTTGGGTGCCGCGTCAGTTTCCCGACGTCGGCTTCCAGTCCATCACGAACCGGAGCCGGCGTCGAGTGAACGGCGGCAGAAACAGAAATGGCCACCGGCCCCGACCGAGAACGAGGGTTTCCCCTGCGAATTCTCGATGGAGGGCCGATGGCCACATCTTTCATACGTTAAGTCCGGCGGCGTCCTACTCTCCCACAAGGTCCCCCTTGCAGTACCATCGGCGCTGAGAGGCTTAGCTTCCGGGTTCGGAATGTGACCGGGCGTTTCCCTCTCG